>DAPKRP010000001.1:0-1760 GCA_031800515.1 Polyangiaceae bacterium LLY-WYZ-14_1
CGAGGACGGTGAGGGCGGCCTGGAAGATCTGCGGCCGTCCGAGGGGCGGCACGAACTCGTTCCGCCGCGCCACCACGTTCCAGCAGGCGGGTGTTCCCGGAGATAGGGCCGCGATGGCGTCGTCGAAGCCGTCCCCGTCGAGGTCGGCGAGCACCGACGAGGGGAACTCGGTGCACTCGCCGCCGCTCACGTTGACCTCGACCCGCTCGATGAAGCGGAGGGCATCGCCGTCGTCCCCGGGTTCATCCCGCTGGTCGAGCACGGCGAAAAGCGGCACCTGGCCCGTGACCTCCTGAATCGCCGCGGTCACCGCCGAGGCGGCGAAGGTCCCGTCCCCCGGGAACACCAGGGGTCGGCGAGCCGAATCCAGGGACTCGGACAGGAGGGCGAGATCCGTCAGGTCTTGCTGGGGGGCGCCGGGCTCGAGCAGGGACGTGCTGTCCGCGTCGATGCCGACGAAGGTGATGTTGTTGTCGATGAAGGCGCTGCCCACCGCGGCCGCGGTGTTCGTCGGGCAATCCGAGTCGTCGCACTGGTTCGGCTCGTCGGTGATGGCGACCACCAGGCGAACCGCTCCCGGGCGGAAGCTCGGGCAACCCACCGCCCCCAGGGGGGGAGCCATGACGTCCCCAGCGCTGCAGTCGACGTCGCAGAGGGTTGGATTCGCGATGCAGGCCGTCGACTCGAACAAGGTCTCGTCCGCGCCCCCGCCGTCCGCATCCGGGATCCGGGACCGGGTGAGGGAGGCGTCCGGCTGGAGGCTCAGGAGGTTCGCGTAGCTGTCTTCGTTGCCCTCGTAGGCGCCGACGCCGGTCCACAGGCTGCGCACGCAGCCGGTGATCTCCGGGTCTTCGATGCAGACGCCGGCGTCGCAGATCTCGCCGAGACCGCAGCCGATGTCGCCGCCGCAGGTCGACCCGGTCTCGCGGCAGCTCAGGTTGTCCAGGACCGTTTCCACGGTGGATCGAACGGCGTCGATCTCGCCTCGCATCGATCCCGTCGTGTCGAAGAGGAAGTAGACGTCGGCGAAGCGAATGCTGGTCCGGAAGCGAAGGATATCCCGCCGGGGAACCGGCGGGGCGCCGAAGGGCGCCAGGAACACGAAGTCTCCGGAAGCCCGGGGGTTCGCGGCCCCGTCGTTCGGGTCGCTGCCGTAGCCGACCTCGATCAGATCCGACGCGCCGTCCGCGTCCGAGTCCGCGTCGAAGCGGTCGGTGCCCTCTTCGACCTCGAGCCCGTCGGGAAGGCCGTCGTTGTCGCTGTCCGGGTCCAGGAAGTCCGGCTGCCCGTCGTTGTCGTTGTCGAAGGGGGCCGTCTCGAGGTCGTCGTCGCCGGCTTCCAGCGAGTCCGACAGTCCGTCGTCGTCGCTATCGTTGTCGAAGCGGTCGAGGATCCCGTCCCCGTCCGAATCCGCGGTCCCTTCGAACCCATCCAGAATGGTGTCGTTGTCGCTATCCGGGTCCTGGAAATCCGGGATGTCGTCGAAGTCGCTGTCCCGGGGGAACTGAGGGTTGGCCCCCAGCTCCACCACATCGAGGAGGCCATCGCCGTCGTCGTCGATATCGGCGAAATCGAAGACCCCGTCCCCGTCCGTGTCGACCTCGGCACCGGTGGCGCCTTCCGCGGCGTCGAGGCGGCCGTTCCCGTCCGAGTCGTTGTCCCGAAAGTCGGGGACGCCGTCGTCGTCCGAGTCCACCGGAACGGTGGTGAGGTCCATGTCGCCGGCCTCGATCCGGTCCCGAATCCCATCCCGGTCGGAA
>DAPKRP010000002.1:0-1744 GCA_031800515.1 Polyangiaceae bacterium LLY-WYZ-14_1
CCCCGGCTTCCGGGAAAGGCGACCCGTCCCCCGGCACGGCCGGCGAGGCCCCGGCGGCCGCTCGCCCCCCGAAGATGCCCCGGGTGGACGTCCGGGAGCACGGCGCGACCAAAGCGGGCGCCGAGCAGGTGATGGACCGGCGGCTGTTCATGCAGCTCCTCGTCTTCCGCCTCGCGGAAGAGGCCGCCCCCAACGGCCTCCTCTCGGACCTGGGCAAGGCCTTCGAGGCCCGGCAGGTCGCCCACGTGCTCTACGAGGACGTGAACGATCCGCGGGGCATCGCCGTGCTCACCTGGTCCGAGGACCCGTCCCACTTCGTCACCCGGGTACGACCCGTGCTGGCGGACCGGGCCTTCCAGGCTCTCCGCCTTCGTCCGGAGATGACGATGATCGGCCGCACCTATTCGAGCGGACACGAGCACGACCTGGTCTACTGGCTCCTCGACAAGCCCCAGCGGAACGTCATGGCCGACGACGCCCGGTTCGGGGTCTGGTACCCCCTTCGGCGGAACGGAGCCTTCGCCCAGCTGGACCCGAAGGAGCAGGCCTCCGTGCTCCGGGAGCACGCGCTCATCGGCCGGGCCTACGGAGAGTCGGGGCTGGCTCACGACGTGCGCCTGGCCTGCCACGGCCTCGACGCCTCGGACAACGAGTTCGTCATCGGCCTCATCGGAAAGGACCTCCATCCCCTGTCCCACGTGGTGCAGCGGATGCGTTCGACCCGGCAGACCTCCGAGTTCATCTCCCAGATGGGCCCCTTTTTCGTGGGCCACGTCGCCCGGCGCTGGACGCCCGCGTCGGGGGGATGACCGCTGGCGGTCCCTGCGCCCCGCCGCAAGGCTTGCGCGGAGGGCCGGTCGGCGTCGCCGGACCGTTTCGGTGGTTTTCTCAACGGATTCCGGCAGAACCCCGGCGCGACGGGGATGATCCGTCGCCCGGTCTGCCGGTTGCATAGCTCACGCGCATGACCGCACCGACGAAGCCGCCCGTCGCGGGCGCCGCAAGCTCTTCCTCCGATCTGCCGCCGGAGCAGCGGCGCCCCGCCCTGGTGTTGGGCGGCGCCGCCTTCGTGCTGGCGACCGTCTTCATCTTCGCCAGCCTGCTTTGAGAGGGTCGCGGGAGGCCCGTCGCTTCAGGGGAGCCGGACGACGATCTTCCCGAGGTGGGCGCCCCCGGCCATGTGGTCGAAGGCTTCCCGAATCTGTTCCCGGGGGAAGACCCGGTCGACCACGGGCCTCAGCCCGTGGAGGGCGATGGCCCGATTCATCGCCTCGAAGTCGTCCGTCGACCCGACGAGAATCCCCTGCACCCGGATCTGCTGCATCAAGATCGGGGTCAGCAGCGTTGTCGTTTCGTTCCCCGTCAGGATGCCGATGAGGGCGATGGTCCCCCCGGGCCGTACCGCCCGCAGGCTCTGGGCCAGGGTCTGGGCACCGCCGACCTCGATCACCGCGTCGACGCCCTCGCCCCCGGTCATGCCCCGGGCCGTCTTCCCCCAGTTCGGGTCGCCGACGTAGTCGATGACCTCGTCCGCGCCGAGCTCCCCGGCGCGGGCCCGCTTGGCCTCGGCGCTCGAGGTGGCGATCACCCGGGCCCCTCGAAGCTTGGCAAGCTGTAGCGCGAAGACGGACACGCCGCCGGTCCCCTGGACCAGGACCGTGTCCCCGGCCCCCACCCCGGCGCGCTCCAGGGCCGCCCAGGCGGTCACCGCCGCGCAGGGAAGGGTGGCGGCCTCGTCGAGGGA
>DAPKRP010000003.1:0-4942 GCA_031800515.1 Polyangiaceae bacterium LLY-WYZ-14_1
CGGGGCAGAGGAGCTTGGCGCGGTCGAGGGCGGCCCCGCCGATGAACGTCCCGGGCCGGACGAGGACGACGACCCGGCCGACGCCGACGCGGCCGGCGCCGACCCGCTGGATCCGGACTCCGTTGGAGAGCTCGAAGAGGCGGAGATCCGCCGCCGGGCCTTCGAGCTCTGGGACCGTTCCGGCCGACCGGTGGGCCGAGACGAAGAGTTCTGGCTTTAGGTTGAGCACGAGCTCCTGTCCCCCGCCTCCCGGGCGGGGTAGACCCTTTTCTCCTCCGCGGGGAACGACTTGTGGCCGCTGCACTCGGCCTCGGGCGATGCTCCGGCCCATGGCGATCCCTTCCCGGTCCCCGGTCCTTCCACCGGCGGCAGGCGTCGGCCTGCGGGTGGTCCCCCCCGGCAAGCTCCTCGGCCTGCTGCTCCCCCTGGTGCTGCCATCGATATGGCTCGGTCGCCCCGCCCCGGCCCGGGCCGGGAACGAAGACCCGATCCTCCA
Source organism: Polyangiaceae bacterium LLY-WYZ-14_1 (assembly GCA_031800515.1). Taxonomy (GTDB): domain Bacteria; phylum Myxococcota_A; class Polyangia; order Polyangiales; family DAPKRP01; genus DAPKRP01. The sequence goes on from DAPKRP010000003.1 coordinate 497, forward strand.
GGGTCCGGACGCCGCGCTGACCTCCGGGGCGGTGACCGCCACCACCGCGGACGGGGCCGCCGCCTACTACAACCCCGCGGGCATCGCCCACATCGATCGGGGACAGGTGAACCTGAGCGCCCAGGTCATCCAGCTCCAGCGCCTCGAGATCGACGACGTGATCTCCGTCCAGAACGGTCCCTCCGCCGACGGCACCGTCACCGTGCTTCCGATGCTCCCCGCGGGGGTCACCTATGGCGGGAAGGTCTCCGACCGGCTGAGCTGGGGGGGCGGCATCTTCGTCGCCCAGCAGTTCGCCTACACGCTCCGGACGGCCCTCGAGGGCGGCCCGGAGGCCTTTCCCGTCGCGGTGAACCTCGCCCTCGAGCAACGGGAGATCAACACCGTCGCGGGCTTCGGCCTGGGCTACGAGGTCCGCCCCGGCCTCCGGATCGGCGCCTCCTTGTTGGGTCGCTACCGGGAGCAGTACGGCGCCCTGGTCTTCAGCACGGGCAATCCGTCGCCCTCGGACCCGGACGCGCCCCCCCTCGCCTCCCAGTCCTTCGTCGCAGCGAGCGACTCCTTCGGCGCCCAGAGCGCCGGGGTGGAAGCCCGGATCGGCGCCCAGTGGGAGCCGATCCCGGAGCTCGTCCTCGCGGCATCGGTCTGGACCCCCACCCTCGCCATCTTCACCGCACAGCAGGAGACCGGCTTCGAGGCGGCCACCGTCGACGAGCTCGGACCCGGAGAGAACCGAAGCATCTTCGTGCCGGTCTCCGTCGACGAGACCCGGTTCGGCCTCGACCGGGTGAACAGCTGGCGCGTTCGGGCGGCCGTCGCCTACCAGGCGTCCTGGGGTTGGCTCGCCCTCGACGGCGACGTCCAGCCCGCCTTCCGCAACCAGAGCGTCGGCGTCGACCGCGACCTCGTCTGGAACCTACGAGCCGGGGGGAAGGTCTTCGTCGCCCAGGGGACCGCCGTCGGGTTCGGGCTGTTCACCGACCGCCACGCGATTCCCAAGGGAGGCGGCGAGCTCTTTCAGCCCCGCATCCACCTCTATGGCGGCACCTTCGGCGTCAGCTACGACGACACCCACCGGCTCGCGGCGGATGAAACCGCGCGGAAGCTCCAGTTCCAGACCGGCCTCGCCCTTCGATTCGCCTATGGCCAGGGGGAATACTCGGGCATCCAGTTCGCCGCCGACGAAGACTCGATCGAGCGGCTGGTCGACGCCCGCATGCTCGAGCTCGGCCTCTACCTGACCTCTGGCCTGTTCTTCTGAACCCCATCTTCCATTTGCTGCGGCACGGCCGCCGGCCGACTGCCGCTGCTCCGCCCAGATGAGGAGCGCGTGGCCCGCATCCGCTTTCCGACCACCCAGCGGGAGCTCACGGACGACGACGGCTCCCGAGAGACGCTTCAGCTCACCCATCTCGTGACGGCGGGTGACCTCGGCCGGATGTTCAGCATCCTCGAAGGCCCCGCGCCGACCGACGAAGCGGGGGAACCGGCTCTCAATCGACCCAGTAGCGGATGACCTCGAACTGCTGCTCGGTCGTTGGGTCCTCGTATACGTATGTGAAGAGACCGAACGAGTACGCGCCTGTCGCGAAGGCCTCCGCGCTCATGTTGGATACGGTGCCGGCGTAGTCGCTCTCGGTGCCATGGCTGATGCGCAGGCTGTTGTCGAAGCCGCCGCCGACGCTGAAGCCCGCGACGACGGCGCCGACGGTTGCACGCACCTCGAGCTCGAACTCGACCCCGTAGCCGGTCGTCGTGCCCGTCTCCTCGAAGACGTTGATGCCAACCCCGACGGATCCACCGCCCTGGCCGACGTCTACCTGCCGGGTCTCGAGCCCGTCGAAGCGCTCGACGAGGACATTCTTGTCGGCGACGGTGGGGTAGCTATCCAGGTCGCCCGGGCGACTCGCGAGCACGGCGTCGTCGATGCGTAGGCCGCCCTCGACGACGTTCGCGTTGTAGAAGTCCCGGTCCACCAGGACCTCGACGGGCTCCCGGGGCAGCGACACCACGATCTGCTCGCCGACGAGCGCGGGCTCCGGGTGCGACAGGATGGTGTACGTGTACTGGTCGTAGGGGATCGTCGTGAAGATGACGCCGTCCTCGTTCGGTCCGGTCGTGTACTCGACGCGCTTCGTCAGCGTGTAGGCCGAGCTCGTCGTCTTCGAGTACGCGCCTTTCACCGTCGCCACCGCCTCGAAGGCCGACACCTCGACGCCGAGGGCGCTGAACGACGAACTGAAGCCGACGCTCACGCCGGCGGTGATCGTCCAGGTGTCCTCGGTTTCGACCGTGTCGCTCTCGGCGGTCCCGAAGCTCGTCCGACATGCGTCGAGGTTCTGGCCGAGACCCCCGCTGCACGGCGGGGCGGAGAGCACGGCGATCAGCACCGGCTCGGTGAAGACGAGCTGGTACTCCCCCTCGGAGTAGTCGAGGGCGAGGCTGTCCGAATCCGCGTTCGGCGTCAGCACGACCGGGCGGAGCGGCTCCGTGGCGCTCGTATCCCCGAGGGGCGTTCGCACGATCTCCGTCCAACCGTCGATCATGTCGAGCCCCCAGACCCGCAGGTCCCCGGTCGACTGGGACAGGACGATCAGGTCCTCGCGTTCGTCGGACGTCACGTCGCCCGTCGCGAAGACCGTGTCATGTCGCGTGACGCGACCCGAGAAGCCGTCTTCCGGGGACCCGGCGAACACCACTTCGAAGGGCAGGGAGACGATCTCCGTGAACGGCGCCGACGCGCGAAAGTCGTCGAACACGACGTCGTTCGCGTGGACCTCGCGCGCACCGTCCCCGTCGAGATCGAACGCGCCCACCTGGAGCGTACGCATCACTCCCCCGTCGCAGCTTCCGAAGGGCGTGCGCTCGACGACCGCGTCGCCGAGCTCGGCGAGCTGGCGCTTCGCGTCGTCGAGGGCCAGCAGCACGTACTCGTACGTGCAGCCGGCCTCGGGGAAGCTCGAGAGCCCGCCGAACACCAGCTCATCGACGCCGTCGCCGTCCAGGTCGCCGATGTCGACGGAAGCGGTGATCGCCGTGCGACTCGCGCCGGCACCGTCTGCACGGATCGGCTGGTCACGGGCGAGCTCCGCGTAACCTCGGGCGCCGTCGTCGAACACGATGAAACGGCTCGTACCGGCCTCCCGCCCCATCCGATCGAAGCGTTCGTTCACGACGACGGCGAGCTCCCAGGGGTTGTCGTAATCGAGGTTCCCGGCCGCGAGGGACACATCGAGGGCGCCGTCCGGCGACACGCGGGGGACGGTCACGGCGCCCATCCCGGGTTCGAACCCGCCGGCGCCATCGTTCTCGAGCGTGCACAGCTCGACCCGGTCGGCGAAGACGAGCGCGAGGAGCAGGTCGCCGCGGCCGTCGCCGTCGAAGTCCCCGGCCCGTAGCGCGACGTCGAGCGGCGCGGCGTCGGCCACCTGAAAGGGCTGCCCGGCGGCGAAGCCGGCCTCGGCATCCTCGACGAGGCGCAGCTCGACGGGGCCGGTGCCCGCCACCGCGGACACGACCGCGATCTCCTCGAGCCCGTCGCCGTCCGCGTCGAGGGCGGTCGCCGCCCGGAGCTGGGCCGGCGTCTCGCCCCGCCCGTCGGCCCAGGGCGTCTCGTCGCTTGGCAGGCTCCCGAGGACCGTCGCCTCGAAGGCGTTCTCCGCGTCAGGCACCTGCTCGAGGAGGTGCACGAGGCCGTCAAAGCCGCTCGCCGGGGACAGCGGCACGCCGACGAGCGCGATCTCGTCGAGGGGTGCGATCGCGGCCATCGCACCGAAGGGGCTGTAGTCCTCTGGCAGCGGATCCCGGTCGTCGTCGACCCGTGGGTCGGGCGCGATGTCGACGCCGAACGCCTCGAGGCTCGCCTCGACCGTGCTGGGCTGCGAACGGGCGCCCCCGCCGTCATCGTCGCCGCATCCGGCCACCCCGACGAGCGTGGCCGCCAGGACGAGCACGCCGGTGGGGCGACGCGCGGTCGCCGAGAGCCGCGCCCGCGGCGCGCACCGATGATTGGAAAGCGGCCGTTCATCCACGCTAATCACTCCTCATCTGCGGCGTTCCGCCGCCCCTCCGGCCCAGCAGGGCCCGCGGACCCGGCACCAGACGCGGCCCCGCCGGGCCCGCCTCTCCCAGCGGTGAGCGTGTTCGACACGAGCGCGGGCACCGCGTCGTCGCCGAGGTCGGCATCGAGCACGGCGAAGCTCGCGCCGCCCTCGCCGCCGTTCGAACCCACGCCGTCGGCGCCACCGCCATCGCCACCGGCGCCACCAGCCCCGGCCGTGATCGTGCAACCGCGGACCATCGGCGCCACCCCAGCGCCGACCCAGAGCCCGACCGACGGCCCGCCACCGCCGCCGCCGCCCTGACCGCCTGGGCCGCCGGCTCCCCCCGGACCGCCGTCTTTGCCGTCCCCACCACAGCCGAGGATGCCGGCGCAATCCCCCGCCT
>DAPKRP010000004.1:0-1510 GCA_031800515.1 Polyangiaceae bacterium LLY-WYZ-14_1
GATCGAGGCCTCCGCCGACGCCACGGCGAAGGTGGTGAAGACCATCGACGAGATCGCCTTCCAGACCAACCTCCTCGCCCTGAACGCCGCCGTGGAGGCGGCCCGGGCCGGGGAGGCGGGCAAGGGCTTCGCCGTGGTGGCGGAGGAGGTCCGGGCGCTCGCCATGAGCTCCGGCGAGGCCGCGCGGAACACCGCCGAGCTCATCGAGGAGGCCGTGGGCAACACCCGGAGCGGGGTCGAGCTCAACGGCGAGGTCCTGGAGCGCCTGGCCGAGATCGGGCGCGGCAATGCCAAGGTCCTTGAGGTGGTGGCGGAGGTGGCGGCGGCGAGCCGTCAGCAGAGCGACGGCGTGGAGCAGATCAACAGCGCCGTCGAGCAGATGAACTCCACCACCCAGCAGGTCGCCGCCAACGCCGAGGAGAGCGCCAGCGCCGCGGAGGAGCTCACCAGCCAGGCCTCGGAGGTGAAGGGGCTGGTGGGTCGCTTCTCCCTCTCGACGCGGGCGGGCGGAGGCGCGCCGGGGATGCGCTTCGGCGCGGGCCCCCGGCCGGTCGCCCAGGCCGCCAGGAACGGCCACGGGAACGGCAACGGGTCGTCCGGAGACCGGACGGGCAACGGAAACGGGAACGGCCGGGGCCCGGCGTCCGATGGCGGGCGGGCCTCGGAGGAGTCGGACCCCATGTCCGCGGCGGCTTCGCGCCTCATCCCCTTCGACGACGAGGACACCCTGGCCGACTTCTGACGCGGCCACTCCCTTCTGCGGGCCCCCCCGAAGCCGCCCACCTCCTGGGAGGCCCGGGCGGTGGGGCCACGAACGGTCCCCGCGGTCGCGCTCCCCCCGGAGCCGGCCCGGGGGCCGGACTCGCTTCGGGGTGCGGCCCTCCCCACCTGGGACGACCGAACGGCGTCCCCGGAGAGGCCGGCTCGGTCCCGCAGGAGCTGCTCGCGGGCCCTTCGGAACCCCACGTGCACACACGAGGCGCAGCTGCACCGGGCCGGGCCCGTCCTCCTCGGGTCCCGGGACGGCGGGGGGGACTCGCCGTGGACCAGCACCGGGACCAGGTTCCGCCACCTCTGCACGACTCGAGCGACCCACGGGCGGGGAAGGCCGCCTGCGAGGATGGCCGGACCTCCGACCAGGTAGACGGCGAGCCCGACCTCCAGGTCCCCGGGTCCCTGGAAGGAGAGCAGGGCGCGGGACGGGGGCGGCTCGGCGGGCTCCGGGGAGTTCGCCGTGGCAGGCGGCGGCCAGGAGGGCCGCAACGGCCGCCGCCCCCATCCTCCGGGCGGAACCCGTGGTCCCCGTCGCTCGGACACGGTCTGTGTTCCGCTCGGGAACGACGTCGCCACCCCTGGGAAGCTCCTGGAACGCCCGGACCGGTGGGTCGGGCGCACGGGTCCCGCCCTGCGCCCCCCGCGAGCGCGTGCGCCCGGGGGCGGGGGTCGCCCGGACCGGCGGCTGCACGATACGTTGCCGAGGGACGGTACGCATCTCCCCGATCCGACATCC
>DAPKRP010000005.1:0-3609 GCA_031800515.1 Polyangiaceae bacterium LLY-WYZ-14_1
TGCTGCTGGTGGAGGACGACGCGATGGTGCGCATGACGGTGCGCCACTACCTCGAGGCGAGCGGCCACCTGGTGCTCGAAGCGGCGGACGTCCGCCACGCCATGGAGCTCGTCGACGACGAGGGGACGTCCATCGACGCCCTCGTCACGGACATGGTGATGCCGGGGATGAGCGGCCCCGAGCTCGCCCGATACGTGAGCGCCCGGGTCGCCGAGCTCCGGGTCGTGTTCATGTCCGCCCACCCGGTGACCGCCCTAGCCCGGGCCGGCCGGCTCGAGCCGGGGCTTCCGGTGCTGGAAAAGCCCTTCGACGCGGGGGCCCTGGACCGGGCCCTCACCGAGGCCCGTCGCCTGGGAGCTTCCTGACCCGGGTCCCCGAAGCGGGGACCGGGTCGCCGGTGTAAGCTGGGGCCGATGGCTGACAACCCGTTGATGCAAGTCGCCTTCCGCGTGCCCTTCGACCGGATCGAAGCGAGACACGTCGTTCCCGCCATCGATGCCCTCCTCGAACGGGCTCGGGAGCAGCTCGCGGAGATCGGAAGGCGGGGCGACCAGGATTCGCCTCCGCCGAGCTACGACGAGACCCTCGGCGCCCTGGAAGCCGCGACGGAGCCCGTCGCCTTCGCCACCGGCCTCGTCGCCCACCTCGAAGCGGTCCGCACCACCCCGGAGCTCCGGGCCGCCTACAACGAGGCCCGACCAAAGGTCAGCGCCTTCTTCGCCGGCATCCCCCTCGACCCGGCGCTCTATGCCGCCCTCCAGCGCTTCTCCAAAACGGACGAAGCGGCGGGGCTCGACCCGGTGCGGCGACGTTTTCTCGACAAGACCCTGGAAGAGCTCCGCCGGGAAGGCGCCGAGCTCGACGACGAGGGCAAGGCGAGCCTCCGGGAGATCGACGTCGCCCTCTCCAAGGCGACCATGGCCTTCGCCGAGCACGTGCTCGACGCCACCAGCGCCTTCGAGCTCGTCGTCGACGACGAAGCGCGGCTGGAAGGCCTGCCCGCCGCCGCCAAGGAAGCCGCCCGGGAGAGCGCCGCGGCCAAGGGGCTCGACCGCGGCTGGCGCTTCACGCTGCAGGAACCGAGCTTGATCGCGGTGCTGACCTATGCCGACGACCGGGGCCTGCGGGAGACCCTCTGGCGCGCCCACAGCACCCGTGCGACCCGGGGGGACCAGGACAACCGGCGCCTCATCCAGGAGATCCTGGACCTCCGGCGGCGGAAGGCGTCCCTCCTGGGCTACCGGGACTTCGCCGACCTGGTGCTCGAAGACCGCATGGCGAAATCCGGCGCTCGCGCCGAGACCTTCGTCCAGGACCTCGCGGAGCGCACCCGCCCCTTCTTCGAACGTGAAACCGCCGAGCTCGCCGACTTCCACCGGGAGCTCCTCGGTCCCGACGCCGGACCCCTCGCCCCCTGGGACGTCGCCTGGGTCTCGGAGAAGCTGCGGAAGGCCCGCTACGACCTCGACGAAGAAGAGCTCCGCGCCTACTTCCCGGCGGACGCCGTCCTCGACGGTCTCTTCGAGACGGTGAAACGGCTCTACGGCCTGTCCATCGAAGCCGACCCGGACCTGCCTGGCTGGCACCCGGACGTCCGCGCCTATCGGTTGTCCGACGAGCGGGGGAGGCATCTCGGTTCGTTCTACGCCGACCTCCATCCCCGGGACGACAAGCGCGGCGGCGCCTGGATGAATCCCCTGCTGAGCGGGGGCCCCGGGGAGCCCCACCTCGGCCTCTTCTGCGCGAACGTCAACGGTCCCGTCGGCGGTCGGCCGGCCCTCCTCTCGCACCGGGAGGTGGAGACTTTGTTCCACGAGTTCGGCCACCTCATGCACCACCTGCTGAGCGAGGTGCCGGTCAAGAGCTTGTCGGGCACCAGCGTGGCCTGGGACTTCGTCGAGCTGCCCAGCCAGATCATGGAAAACTGGACCTGGGAGAAGGCCGCCCTGGACACCTTCGCCCGGCACTGGCAGACCGGCGCGCCGATCCCGGACGAGCTCTTCCGGAAGATGCAGGGGGCGCGGACCTTCCGCGCCGCCTCGAGCCAGATGCGGCAGCTCGGCTTCGCCGCCCTCGACCTCGCTCTTCACCGGCGATACGACCCGGAGCGGGATGGTGACGTCATGGACTTCACTCGGGAGATCCTGCAGGCCCACGCGCCGACGCCCCTCCCCGAGGACTACGGGATGGTGGCGAGCTTCAGCCATTTGTTCGCCAGCCCCGTGGGCTACGCCGCGGGCTACTACTCGTACAAATGGGCGGAGGTCCTCGACGCCGACGCCTTCACCCGCTTCGCCGACGCTGGGGTCTTCGACCAGGACGTGGGCCGGGCATTCCGGGATGAGATCCTGAGTCAGGGCAACAGCGACGACCCCGCCCGCCTCTTCGAACGCTTCATGGGCCGCCCCCCGGAGCTCGGATCCCTTCTGGCCCGGGAGGGGCTCGTCGGAGACTCCGGGGCCCCCGCCGCCTGAGGACGCCCGGGAGCCCGCACCACCGACCCCGGGGCCGACCCTCCGATGGACCCGACCTCCCTCATCGACCCGACGGGCACCGCGAGCTCCGTCCTCGAGTCCTTCGAGCGGGACCTCTTCAACCTGGGGGGCACGGCGGTCAGCCTCGTCGACATCGCCGTCGCCTTGGCCGTCCTCGCCCTGTTCGCCCTGCTGGCGCGGTACCTGCGCAAAGGCCTCGAGCGATTGCTTCGGGACCGGCTCCGGGGCCGACCCGGGGTCGCCCACGCGATCGGTCGGATCGCCCAGTACGTGGTCGTCGCCGTCGGGGTGGTCGTCGCCCTCGACCAGATCGGCGTGCACCTCGGGGCGGTGGCGGCCACCGGGGCGATCGTCGCCGTCGGCATCGGCATCGGCCTTCAGGACATCACGAAGAACATCCTGTCCGGGGTGCTGCTCCTGCTGGAACGCCACGTCCAGAAGGACGATTTCGTCATCGTCGGCGACACGGTGGGCACGGTCCAGTCCATCGAGCTCCGGGCGACCCGGGTCGTCTCCCGGGATGGGGTGTCGATCATCGTTCCGAACAGCGAGCTCGTGAGCGGCGTCGTCATCAACCAAAGCCAGCCGACCCCGGTCTTCCGCACCCGCGTCGCCGTCGGCGTCGCCTACGGCAGCGACACGGAGCTCGTGCGGGAAACGCTCCTCGAGGTCGCCGACGCCCACCCCCGGGTCCGGAAAGCACCGCCCCCGACGGTGTTTTTTCGCGCCTTCGGCTCGAGCTCCCTCGACTTCGAGCTGGCCGTTTGGATCGACGACCCGCAGCCCGAGCCCGCGGTCACCAGCGACCTTCGCTTCGCCATCGACGCGGCGTTCCGAGAGCGAGGGGTGACCATCGCCTTCCCCCAGCTCGACCTCCACGTGATCGACGGCCTCGAGGCCCTCGCGCCTCGCCCGTTCCGGGGCCGGGAAGCGCCCCGCGGCGATGGCCAGGGGGATCGGGGCCCCAGGACCGAAGGGGAGGAAGGACGGCCCCGCCCGGTCTCGGTTGCCCCGGCCCCCCGGACGACCCCAGCTCGGGAACGAAGAGAGCCGGTGCCGGCGGTTCGGGACACCACGGCTGCCGAGAAGAAGGCGGTCGAAGACGCGGTCCGGG
>DAPKRP010000006.1:0-2459 GCA_031800515.1 Polyangiaceae bacterium LLY-WYZ-14_1
GCGGGTGAGCATGGCGTCTTCGTCGATGGCCGCCGCCCCGGCGCCGAAGGTCAGACCGCCCCCGGGGGCCAGGCGACGCGCGAGGAAGGCATCGGCGACCGCCGCCGGAGCCCGGGTCGCCAGCGTGGCCGCCGTCAGGCCGAGGGCGAGCCGTTCCACCACCTGGCGGGCCCGCTCGGGACCGAGGGGCTCCGCGAGCAGCGCCTCGCCCTCTGCGGCGATCGGCCCGAGGCGCGCATCCCCCCGGGCCGCCTCCCGGAGAACGCCGAGGAGGGCGTCCTTGCTCGCCGGCTCCCGCCCCAACGCGCGGGCGACGTCCAGGGCGATCACGTTCCCGCTGCCCTCCCAGATCGCGTTCAGGGGGGATTGCCGAAAGAGGCGAGGCATCCCCGATTCCTCGACGTAGCCCGCCCCGCCCATGCATTCCATCGCCTCGGCGACCACGGTGGGGACGCGCTTCGTGGTGAGGTACTTGGCCAGGGGCAGACCGATCCGGGCCAGAGCGGCCTCCCCCGTGTCGCCCCGCTGGGCGGCGTCGAGGGCCTGGCCCAGGCGGAAGGCCAGGGCGATGCCGGCTTCGACGTCGACGGCCAGGTCCGCGAGCACCCCGCGCATGAGCGGCTGATCGATGAGCCGCTTGCCGAAGGCGGACCGTCCCTGGGCGTGCCAGCTAGCCCAGGCGGCGGCCTGTCGCATCTGCGTCGCCGCCCCGATCACGCAATCGAAGCGGGTGAGCTGGACCATGTCGATGATCGTCCGGACGCCCCGACCTTCGTCCCCGAGCCGCAGGGCGTAGGCCTCCTGGTACTCGATCTCGGACGACGCGTTCGAACGGTCGCCGAGCTTGTCCTTGAGCCGCTGCACCGCGATCTCGTTGCGCTCGCCGTCCGGGCGCCAACGGGGGACGAGGAAGCAGGTGAGCCCATCGCCGACGTAGGCCAGGGTGAGGAACGCGTCCGACATCGGTGCGGAGCAGAACCACTTGTGCCCGACCAGCCGGTAGCTGCCGTCGGACTGGGCTTCCGCCCGCGTGGTGTTCGCCCGAATGTCCGACCCCCCCTGCTTTTCCGTCATCGCCATCCCCATGGTCGCGGCGCGCTTTTCCTCCGCGGGAAGGAAGCGGGGGTCGTAGCCCTCGGCGGTGACCCGGGGCACCCAGGTCTCGGCGACCCCTGGGGTCGATCGCAGGGATGGCACGACCGCGTAGGTCATCGACATCGGGCAGCAGACCCCGTAGTCCGCCTGCCCCATCAGGGACATCAACGCCGCGTGGAGGGCGTGGCCCCCGTCGCCGACGTTCCAGGCGGCGCCGGACACGCCCGCCTCGAGACCGAGCGCCATCAGCGCGTGATAGGCGGGATGAAACTCGACCTCGTCGACCCGGTGTCCATAGCGGTCGAAGGGGATGAAGGTGGGCGGGTGCTGATTCGCCTGGACGGCCTAGCGCTGCACCTCCGGCGATCCGACCCGGGCCCCGAAGGCGGACAGTCGGTCCCCGTGGGGACCGGCGACCCCTGCCCAGGCGCAGGCGTCCCGAAGGATGGGATCGGCTCGGAAGAGGTCGAGGGCGCCTAGGGCGGGCGGCTGATTGGTGACCTCGTGGGTGGCGAGGCGGGCGCGGGGGCGGCGATGGAGCATGCTCTTCGGGATCCCTGCCCTCCGAGCCCGACGAAGACAAGCGCCGTCCCGGGTGCACGGGGCCGGCGAGACCCCGGGCTTAGGAAGGCGGCCGCCCGGGCACGGGCGCCGCCTCTCCGGTCAGTGTCCGATGCGGTCGAGCCAGGGGCCGAGGAGGCGATGGGCTTCGTCCCAGAGCGCCGCCGTGTAGTCCGGGTCCCGGGCGGCATCGGCCCGGTCCTTCGGGACCGTCAGGTGATGATAGCGACCGGTCTCCCCTTCGAGGACTCCGGCGGCGGCCAAGGCCACCACGGGGAGGGCCGCCTCCTCCGGGGGTCGGAAGAAGGCCTGCATCACGAGACCGAGGAGAGGCTTCGCCCAGACCGGGGCTTCCCGGGCGATCCCGGTGTTGACGGCGCCGGGGCAGATCGAGTGGACCGCCACCTCGGGCCCCTGACCCGCGGGGCCCGCGTAGCGTCCGGCGAGCTCGGCGACCAGGGCTTCGAGAAGCAGCTTCGACGCGCCGTAGGCCGCCACGCTTCCCCGCATGTCGTAGGCCCGGATCCGCCCGAGCTCCCCCGGGGGCACCGGGGCGGCGGAGCGGTGACTCTCCGACGAGACGAAGACGAGTCGGGGACGGCGAGCAGCTGCCGGGGCAGGTCCGGCCGCCAGGTCCTCCGGAGGCCGGCGCCGGAGCACCCCTCCGTCGAGCAGCCCCCGAACGAGCAGGACGTTGGCCAGGTAGTTCACCTGGAACATCTCCTCGAACCCGTCCCGGGTGAGGCGGGACGCGGCCGGGACGATGCCCGCGTTCAGCACCGCGACGTCGATGCGTTCGCGCC
>DAPKRP010000007.1:0-2607 GCA_031800515.1 Polyangiaceae bacterium LLY-WYZ-14_1
ATCGGGGGCGTCCTCGAGCCGCCGGGGGCCACCCCGGTCGTGGTGGAGGACGGTGCCTTCGTCGGCTCCCGGGCGGTGGTGGTCGAAGGGGTCCGGGTCGGCCAGGGCGCCGTCATCGGTGCCAACGTCGTCCTGACCGCCTCCACGAAGATCCTCGACGTCCGGGGCGAGGAGGCGGTGGAGACCCAGGGCGTCGTCCCGCCGCGGGCGGTGGTGATCCCCGGGGTCCGCATGAAGCGCTTTCCGGCCGGGGAGTTCGGGGTGCCCGCCGCGCTCATCATCGGCACCCGGAGCGCATCGACGGACGAGAAGGTCTCCCTCGAATCGGCCCTTCGGGACTTCGACGTCGCGGTCTGACCGCGTCGCTACGGGCTTTCGGGTCGCGGCGGCCGGAGAGCCCCAGGTCGCGATGAGCAGGAACGCCGCGATCTCCGCCTGAACCCCCGGGTCCGTGGTGAACGCGGCGGCCACGGACTGGCGGGTGGCGGTGAGTGGGACCGCCACGGCCAGGCCGTAGCCGATGCAAAATCGCGCCGACGTCCGGAGCGCCGCCCGGGCCCGGTCGTCGCTGCCCGCGCCCCAGTTCTGACCGGTGACCGGCCCGATCCCCGAGGACAGGGCCAGGAGCGGCACGACGGCGAAGCTCTGGACGCGGCTCGCGGCGCCGAAGCCCGCGACCGCCTGCGGGCTTTCCGTGGCCAGGATCGCGGTGAGGGACGCCAGCCCCAGGGGGTTCACCGCGTTCGACAACGCCGCGAAGACCCCGACGTCGGCGACGGCGCGCACCCCCCGCCAGGGGTCCGACCGCGCGGACCCGAGCCGCCAGGGCAGGGCGGAATGAGCCACCAGGGTCAGCCCGACCATCATCGCCAGCACGTGGGCGACGGTGGTCGCCCAGGCCGCGCCGGCGACGCCCAGGGCGGGGAGGGGGCCGGCGCCGAAGATGAACACGGGGTCGAGGATCAGGTTCACGACCCCGACCAGCACGAGGATCGACGAGGCGCGGGTGGCCTGCCCCTGGGCGCGCAGCACCGCGTTCGACGACATCGCGACCAACAGGAGCGGGTAGCCCAGGGCGTAGGGGCCGACGTAGGCGGCGATGACCGGCTGGAGCTCGTCCTTCGCCTGAAGCAGCCGGAAGAGCGGGCCCTGCCCGGCGGAGAGGCCGACGGCGAAGACGGCGCCCACCAGACCGGCGAAGGCGACCCCTTGCACCGCGCGGGCGTGAGCCACCCGCCGGTCCCCCGCGCCGAGGGCCCGGCTGACCACCGAGTTCACCCCGACGAGGACCCCGACCCCGATGCTGGCCATGGCGACGGTCACCGGGAAGAGAAAGCTCATCGCCGTGAGCTCGTCCGTCCCGAGCTGTCCGATGAAGAAAGCGTCGAGGAGCCCCACCCCGATGACGCAGGCGATGCCGACCACCATCGGAGCCGTCTGCTCGAGCAGGTGCCGAGGGATCGACCCCTGGGTGAGCCGTGCGTCTTCGGTCTCCCCGTCCACCCCCGAAGCCCTGGGGTCATCCGGGGGTCCTGTCCCGCGCCGCGCTCCCGGTCCTTGCCGGCGGCAGGGGGCAGCCGCAGGCTGTCGGCCCCGATGGACGACCTCGCCCCGGCCATCCACCCCTACGAGCGGCTCCCGGAGGAGTGGGCAGAGGTCCTTCGTTCCCGGGGCGAGCCCCGCTACCGCGCCCTCCAGGTGTTCCGCTGGGTCCACGCCCGTGGGGTGCTCGACCCGGCGGAAATGACCGACCTGCCGAAGTCCCTCCGCCAGGCCCTGGTCGACGACCTGGCGGACGCCGGGGGTGTGCCGGAGGTCAGCCTCCTGCAGCGCTCGGACGACGGGACTCGGAAGCTCCTCCTGCGCCTCGGGGATGGGCGGGAGGTCGAGACGGTGCTCATCCCCCGGGCGGTGGATGGCCCCGACGGCTCCGGCGATGGATCCGGAGAGGACGCCGAGGATGATCCGGGGCGCGGCGCACCCGCCGGACCGGGGCCTGCCCGGGCGGGGTCCGTCGAGGTGAGCCAGTGCGTTTCGAGCCAGGTCGGCTGCGCGATGGGGTGCGTCTTCTGCGCCTCCGGCGTCGCCGGGCTCCGCCGGCATCTGGGGGCGGCGGAGGTGGTGGCTCAGGTCATCGCCCGCCACCGCGCCCTCGAGGCGGACGAGCGGCTCGGCCACCTGGTCTTCATGGGGATGGGGGAGCCCCTCCACAACTACGAGGCGGTGCGGCGGGCCCTGGTCCTATTGACTCATCCGGAGGGCCTCGGGCTCTCCCCACGCCGGATCACCGTCTCCACCAGCGGCCTGGTCCCCCAGATCGACCGCCTGGCCCAGGACTTCGGAGGGCGGGTCGGCCTCGCCATCTCCCTCCACGCGCCGGACGACGAGACCCGCTCCCACATCCTGCCGGTCAATCGAAAGTATGGCCTTCGGGAGCTCATCCCGGCCCTGCGGCGCTACCCCCTCCCCCGGCGGGCACGCATCACCATCGAATACACGCTGCTCGCCGGCGTCAACGATTCCCCGGCCCACGCCCGGGCGCTCGTCGCCCTGCTCCGCGGGCTCCGCGTCAAGATCAACCTGATCCCGATGAACCCGATCCCCGGA
>DAPKRP010000008.1:0-2172 GCA_031800515.1 Polyangiaceae bacterium LLY-WYZ-14_1
CCGGCAGCACCGCCAGCGCGCCGACCCCAAGGAGCAGGAAGACGGCGACGGAGCCGCCCCGGGGAGGCCGGCGGGAGAGCCAGAGCACCAGTGCGGCGATGCCCGGCGTGCTCAGCCAGAGGGCCAGCGCCTGGTAGTCGACGTAGTCCGGAATGTCCGGATGGAACAGCGTGTAGCGGGCGATCAGAGCCACGGAGAGCCCGGCCGCGACCAGGGCGCCCAATAGGCGAGGCCCCCGCCAGCCGCCGCCCAGGGCGCCGAGCCCCGCGAGCCCCAAGACCAGCAGGGCGAGGTGGCCGTTCCCAGCGGCCCAGCCGACCCAGCGCCCCCCTTGGACCAGGAACTGGCCCAGGCCGACGCCGACGTTCCGGTCGTAGTCCTTCCCGCCGAGGTAGTGGGCTAGGCCCTCCGGGGTCGTCGGGTCCCCCCAGACGAAGGTCGTCGCCTCCGCCGCCAGGGCGGACAGGGGCACCTGCAGATAGGGGAGGAGCCCGAGGAGCCCGCCGCCGGCCGCGGCGACGAGGGCGCCGATGCCCAGGCGCCGCCCCCAGCATGCCCGGAGCAGCGCGGGGGCGAGGGCCGCGGCCCCGATGACGGCGAGGAAGGCGTTCGCCGATGCCCCGAGGCCAAGGAGAACGCCGGTCCCGAGCCAGCGTCGCCTCTCAGGCCCCCGCGGAGCGCCACCGATGCCCGGCGTCGTGTCGCGACCCCGCGCCGATGGCGGGTCGAGGTCCCCGAGGCCCCGGACCAGCGCCGCGAGCACCAGGGCCGTCGCCAGGGCGTAGACCTCGATCCGGGTCGCTGCCTCCCAGACGGTGGGGTGGAGCGCGACCAGGGTCGCCGGCGCCGCGCCGAGGAGCGCCTCGGGCCAGCGGATGGTCGTCGGCGTCGCCGCCGCCTCGGCCGCCGGACCCGCGCCGTCTCTCCCGCCGGGGGAGAGCATCGGCCGGCTCAGGGCGACCGCCAGGGGGACGGCGGCGGCCCCGGCCAAGGCGGACAAGAGGTTCAGGCCGAGAAGGGGCTCGAGGCCCGGAAGCCGCGCGAAGAGGGCCCCGAGCAAGGTGTGCAGGGGCTGACCGATGGGATGGCTCACCCCGAGCTGGCGGGCGACCAGGGCGAGCTCGGCGCCGTCGTAGAAGGCGAGCCCCCGGTCCATCGTCGCCAGGTAGACGGCCAGGGTCAGGGC
This sequence comes from Polyangiaceae bacterium LLY-WYZ-14_1, assembly GCA_031800515.1. Taxonomy (GTDB): domain Bacteria; phylum Myxococcota_A; class Polyangia; order Polyangiales; family DAPKRP01; genus DAPKRP01. Next base: position 1,187 of record DAPKRP010000008.1, read on the forward strand.
GCCCCCGAGCAGTCCCGCGCCGGTCAGGGGGTCGAGGGATGGTCGCCGGGGACGGCGGTCCGCCGACGCGGGCGGCCTGCTATCCTGACCCGCGCCGTGGGAGGAGCTCATCGCCGCCACCCTCCGCCGTCCCGGTCGTCGAGCCTCGTCGTCGTCGTCCTCATCGTCGTCGCGTGCACGGTCGTCCTCGGCCTGGGCGCCGAGGCCCTCCGCAGCCGCAGCATGGCCCACCTCGTCGCCACCCAGCGCTACGAGGACGTCTACTACGTCCCGCCGCCGGAGTGGCTGCCGGTGCTCTCCCTCGGCTTCGACCGCGCCCTGGCGGACCTGCTGTGGATCCGGGCGCTCCTCTACTTCGGCGAGGAGATCCAGCACCGCGGAGACGTGGAGCACGCCTTCGACTACACGGATGCCGTGCTCTCCTTGGACCCGGGCTTCAAGCGGGTCTACCGGTGGATCGGGATGGCCTCCATGTACCGTCCCCAGGCCGTCACCGTCGACGACATCCGCCGGGGCATCGACTACCTGGAGCGCGCCGTGGTGCGTTTTCCGGAGGACGGCGAGCTCGCCTGGGACCTGGGCGCGAGCCTCTTCCACGAGCTCGGCCCGCACCTCGAAGGCGCGGAAAAGGCCGAGGTGCGCCGGAAGGGCCTCACCCACATGCAGGCGGCGGCCCGGATGGGCGCGGGACCGCCCTGGCTCGTGCTGGCGAACGCCAACCAGCTCCTCGAGCTCGGCGAGACGGAGCAGGCGATCCGCCACCTCGAGGAGATGTACCTCTCGGTGAGCGAGCCGGAGCTCCGGGAGAACATCGCCGCTCAGCTCAGCCGGCTTCGGTCCGAGGCGCGGGCGGAAGCTCTTCGGGGGACGGTGGCGGACCTCGAGGCACGGCGGGAACGGGACTTCCCCTACGTCCCCCCGGGGCTGTTTCTCCACCTCGGACCGCGCCCCCCGGCGGACCCGGCGGCAGGGCTGCGCCGGGGCTT
>DAPKRP010000009.1:0-11238 GCA_031800515.1 Polyangiaceae bacterium LLY-WYZ-14_1
CCCCCGGGCCTTCCGCAGCGGTCACCTCGACGCCGTCCTCGATCGGCTGGCCCGGCGGGCGATGCGGAGCGACACCCACGTCGAGCGGGTCGAGGACGACCGTTGGAAGGTGAGCGCCCTCTTCTTCTGGTTTCGTCAGGACTTCGTCGAAGAGGCGGGTAGCGTGGTCGCCTGGATCAAGCGCTACGGCGGCGAGGCGGTCGCTGGGCTCGACCGGGAGGACCAGCTGGTCCAGCGCGACTACGACTGGCGGCTCAACGACCGCCCGCGCTGAGAGGGTCGCTCAAAATAACGCTCCGGTCGGTTATTTCGACCGACCCTCTGAGGGGTGTTGAGGAATCCCTCGCGAGCCCTCGGAAGCGGGCTGCAGCCCTTCGCCGCCCCCGCCTCTCCGCGGGCCCCCCCTTGGTCCCCGGGCCGGCTCGGGGATATCGTCCGGGTCGTGACCGAGGCATCCCAGCAAGCCGCCGACGGGCTGCCGCCGGCCGCCGGCGAGCAGTCATCGTCCCCCCAGGACACCGGCGCCCGGGGCAAACGTCGGGTCGACGTCCGGGTGCGTTTCGAATCCTACGAGCTACCGCCGCTCCGGGATGCGGTCATCGTCGGTCGGGAGGCCCCGGTCGGTAGCCGGGCGCTCCTCGACGCCGTCGAACGCTTGGTCCCCGGGGCCTACGAGCTGGTCGAGACCTCCGAGCACCCGCTCGTCGAAGCGGTCCTGGTGCGCAAGGCACGGCTGCGCACGGTCGCCGCCGAGCGGCTGGTGGATCATCTTCTCGCCGAAGCCGAAGGCCTGCTCAGCAGCGACCTCGCCCTGGACGTCCACATGGAAGTGCGCCTCTCGAGCGAGTTCGGATTCGAGCTGGATTGATGTCGTCGTTTCCTCGTTCCACCCCGGGCCCGTCTTCCGCGGCCCGATGCGCGCCGCTGCCGACGGGCCTGCCCACGCTGGTCGGCGATCTCTCCACGGCGGCGGAGGTCGTCTCCGACCGGCGGATGCTCGGGTCCCTGCTGGCGCCCCTCCGCCGGGGCGAGCCGCTGCTCGTCGCCGACGGTCGCCGAGGGCGACTCGACGAAGGTGGACCGCTCCACCTCCCCGGACTGCTCCTGCCTTCCCAGGTCGTGGGCATGCCGGCCTCCCGGCAGCTTCGGGATCTGCCCATGCGCCGGGCGACCCCGCTTCTGGCCAGCCTGCCCGCGGAGCAAGCGCTGCCGCTGGTCACCGACTCCCACGGGCTCGTGGTGGCGGACGGTGGCGTCCCCCTCGGCTGGATCGCCCGGGGCGACCTCCTTCGAGCCGTGGAGGTGGCGGCGACGACGCCGCCGGCCCCGGCGGAGGGGTCCCGCGTGTCCCCGGGCCGCGACCCGGAGGAGGCGGCGTTGCTCCACGACCTGGGGAACGCCCTTCAGATCGCCATCGCCGCCGTCTCAGAAGTCATGGAAACGATGGACGGGGCCCTGGCTCGCAACGCCATCGAGCACGCCATGGCCCTCCAGCGCAGACTGCTCGGGCGGTCGGTCAGCTGGGACGACGCGCCCTTTGGGCTGGACGACCTGGTCGAGCGGCATCGGGGGTTCGCCGACCGGCTGGCGGGCGTTCAGCGGGTCACCGTCGAAGCGCGGGTCGCCGCGGCGCCGACGGCTTCCCTCGCCCCGGAGGCCCTCGGCGAGAGCTTCGCCCGGGAAGACCTGGACCGACTGATGGTCAATCTGACCCGAAACGCCCTTCAGGCAGACGGGCGGCAGGTGCGCGTCGTCTGGAACCTGGTCGCCGGTGGGGCCGGTCTGCTGTCGCCGCCGCCCCCGCGGGCTTCGATGGGGGCGGGCCTCGGGAGCTTCGCCGCCGGCGGGCCCTTGGGCACCTTGGTCCTGGAGGTGAGCGACGACGGCCACGGCATGGCGGATGCCGACCGGGCGCGGCTGTTCGCCCGGGGCGAGTCCGCCAGCGGGGACAGGCTTCGCGGGCTCGGTTTGGTCAGCGTTCTCGCCATTCTGCGCCGCTACGACGGCCGGCTCTTCGTCGCCACGGAAGAAGGCGTCGGGTCGACCTTCGTGGTCTCCCTGCCCCTTGGTTTCCGGCGAGGGGCGGCCTCTCCCGACTGACCGACCGGCGCCGGGCCGTCGGGCATCCCATCCGACCCGGCAACGCCCAGGCGATCGGGCCCCAGGCTCAGGCGACGGCGTTCACGCCCCGCGGAGCCGCGCCAAGGTCGGGGCCGGGGCCCGAACCCGGAGCCGGGTGCCCTCGGGCTCGTGGTCTTCGCCAAGCACCCGGGCCGCCTCGTGGATGGCATGGACCCGGGCGTGCTCCGCCCAGGGGATGAAGAGCTCGGCGTCTTCCATCGACGCCTCGAAGAAGGCGACGATGCGCGCGTGGACGGCGGCGAGGTCGTCGTCGTCCCGAGCGCTCACCATGAGCGCGTCGGGGAGCTCGACGGCCAGCGCCGCCCGGGCCTCATCGTCCAATCGGTCCGCCTTGTTCAGCAGGATGAGGCAGGGTCGCTCCCCCGTCGCCGTGCCTGGCAGGACGTCCGACGCGGTCAGCGGGCCCCGGGCCGCCCGGTGCCGCGTCGGCTCTTCCTCGCCACCCCAGGGCCTCAGAACCAGCCCGAGCTCTCCGAGCACCTCCCGGGTGACCTCGAGCTGTTCTCGCCAGGCCGGGTCGGAGGCATCCACCACGTGGAGGAGCAGGCTGGCCTCCCGGGCTTCGTCGAGGGTGCTCCGGAAGGACGCCACGAGGTCGTGGGGGAGCTTCTTGATGAAGCCCACCGTGTCCGAGACGATCACCCGGGGGCGGGTTTCCGGTACCAGCGCCCGGACGGTGGTGTCCAGGGTCGCGAAGAGCTCGTCGGCGACGTAGACGTCACCCCCGGTCAGGCGACGGAACCAAGACGACTTCCCGGCGTTCGTGTAGCCGACGAGGGCCACCGTATCCCCCCGCTCGACCCGCCGGGCCCGGCGGACCGCGTCCTCGGTACCCGCCCGTTCGAGCTCCCGGCGTAGCTCCGCCATCCGGTCCCGGATGCGCCGGCGGTCGAGCTCGAGGGCGGATTCGCCGGCGCCCTTGCCGCCGATACCGCCTCGCTGCCGGTCCCCGCCCCCGCCCGTCTCCCGGAGCCGGGGGGCCTCGTAGGCCAGCCGGGCGAGCTCCACCTGGAGCCGGGCCTCCCGGGTGCGGGCGTGGCGCTGGAAGATCCGCAGGATGACCGAGGTGCGGTCGACCACCTCCGCCGTGGTCGCCTTTTCGAGGTTGCGGGACTGGGACGGGGTGAGCTCGTGGTCGACCAGGACGAGCTTCACCCGTTCCTCTTCCGGAAGGGCGTCGTCGACGACGTCGTCACCGGTCTTCGCCGAGGCCCCCGGCGGCGCGGTCCCCTCCCCGGTGGCCGGCTCCCCGTCGTTCCGGTCCTTCTTCTGTCGCTTTTTCGGTGCCGGGTTCGGGACGTAGCCGGGCCCCCCGGTCCAACGGGCCAGCTCTTCGAGCTTCCCCTCGCCGAGGACGGCGGCGGCGGCCAGCCGGTCCCGCCGCTGGGTCACCCGGCCGACCACCTCGAGCCCGAGGGTCGCCGCCAGCCGCTCGAGCTCCGCGAGGGAGCTGCCGAGCTGCTCGTCGGTGACCCCGGGGAGCTGGACCGCGACCACGACCGCCCGGGGACGGTCGGCCAGCCCCTCGGTACGGCGGGTGGAATCGGTGCGCGACACGGCCTCGGAACTTGCCCCGGCCCCAAGGCCGCGCAAGCCGACCCCCGGGGTCAGAGGGATTCCTCAACACCCTCTTCAGTCTGCGCCCGAGACCCCCAGCTGGCGCAGGGTGAAGGCCTGGCGGGACTCCCGGTCGGCGGGGTCTTCGTCCCGCAGCTGGGGCACGTAGACCTGGGGCGAGGCGCCGATGGCGAGGCCGACGTCTTCGAGGGCGGTGGCGTGGAAGGCGTGGTGGTAGAGCACGCCGAAGTCCGTCGGGTACTCCACGTCGAAGGCCGCGTTCTCGATCCAGACGGGCGGGTCGTCGGCGGTGTAGAGGTCCAGCAGGTCGACGTCCGCCCGGTACTGGACGATCTCCGGGGAATCGATGAGCGCTGCGTCGTCGATCCCGTAGAACGCGAGGAGCAGGCCCTCGGCGTTGAAGAGGGCGGCCAGGGGCAGGAGCGGCGGCAGCTCGTAGGGGGCGAAGACGACCGTCTGCCATTTCTCGAGGTCGTAGGTCGCCTGGGTCTCGTCCACGGCGGCGGCGAGCACCCGGGTCGATTCCGCGTCGATCGGGTCCCGGCTGCTCGGGTCCGCCATCTCGTCCCGGAAGGCCAGCCACAGCCCGGTTCCCGCGCCGGCGGAGCCGCCTTGGAGCACGACCCTCTCCGGGTCCAGGCCGATCTCGGCGGCGTGGTAGCGCAGGAACTGGAGCGCCCGGCGACTATCGTTCAATGGCTTGAGGACGCCTTCCGTGTCCCCCGTCGTCAGAAGCCGGTAGGAGATGCTGGCGAAGGCGACGCCCGCGCGGAGGTAGCCCCGGATCTCTTCCGGCCGCCCGTCGTAGATGCCCTTGCGGGAGCCCGCGGTGAAGCCGCCGCCGTGGATGTAGACCACCAAGGGGGCGGCGGTGGCGTCGGCGGGGACCAGGATGTCCAGGGCGGTCAGGGGGAACTCGTCGTAGGCGAGGCCCTCGTAGAAGACCGCGTCCACGTCCTCGAGGTCGATGGGCGGCGGGGAGGTCACCAGGTTGAGCGGCTGGACGCCGCCCTGGCCGCCGCCGTCGTCGCCACAGCCCAGGAGCCCCGGGGGCAGGGCGATGACGGACAGGAGGACGAGGAGGACGCTCGGAAGCCCGGGCCGGGGGCCGAAAGACAAGGAAAGACCGCTCATGGGGGGCAGTATGGCATCCCTTTTCCGGATTCGGAACGACCGGTCTGTTCACCCGCGGCGACGGCGACTAACCTGCCGAAGCCATGGAGGAACTGCTGCTCTCGCCGCTCCCCTCGGTCGACCCCGCCGAGCTCCTCGCCTGGCGCCTCGAGCTCTGGGGCCTGGCCTCGGACCCCGCTGGCAGCGCCGTCCAGGCGGGGAGCGCTGCCGGGGTGGCCGCCTCGTCCCCACCCCCGCCGGCCGCCGGCGAGACCAACCTGATCAAGAACGTCTTCCTGCCCCTGTCCCTCGGCGTGATCATGTTCGGAATGGGGCTGACCCTGACCGTCGCCGACTTCCGTCGGGTGGCGGCCCGGCCCCAGGCGGTGGCGACGGGCCTGGCGCTTCAGCTGGTCGGGCTCCCCGTCGTGGCCCTCGCCGTGGTCTGGCTCTTCGGGCTGAGCGGTTGGTGGGCGGTCGGGCTGCTCTTGGTCGCCTTCTGCCCCGGCGGCACGACCTCGAACTTCGTGACCCACCTAGCCCGGGGGGACACGGCCCTCAGCATCTCGATGACCGCGGTCAACAGCTTGATCACGGTCTTCACCATCCCCCTCTTCGTCGGCCTGGCCCTCACCGCGTTCATCGGCCAGACCCGGCCCGTCGAGGTCGATGCGCTCACCATGATGGCTCAGATCTTCGGGGTCACGGCGGTGCCCGTGCTCTTGGGGATGGCGCTCCGGGGCAGCCGGGGCCGCCTCGCCGACCGGCTCGAAGTCCCCATCCGGCGCCTGTCCGTCGTGCTCTTCACCGTGATCGTCCTCGGAGCCGTGCTCAAGGAAAAGGACAAGGTGGCGAGCGCCTTTGCCCAGATCGGGGCGGCGTGCGTGCTGTTGAACGCCCTCGGGATGGCGCTCGGTTACGGCGTCGCCAAGCTGCTGCGCTTCGACCACCCCCAGTCCATCGCCCTCGGGGTGGAGGTCGGGATCCAGAACGCGACCCTGGCCATCGTGCTCGCGACCTCGTCCCTGAACGTCGACCTCCTGTCCTTCCCGGCGGCGGTCTACGGGCTGGCGATGTTCGCCACCGCCGGCGTCTTCGGCTGGCTGGTCAACCGCCGCGCCCCGGCCCCTGTGCCGGCCGAATGAGCGGCTACTGTTGCTTGTCCAGGGCGGCCAGCATCTCCGCCACCCGGGTGATCTTCTCCCGGGGCTTGCCCACCTGCTTGCCGGCGGTGGTCTCGAGCACGTCGAGGCGCTCCCAGTCGGCGAAGGAGACGAAGCGCACCCCCTGCTGCCGGAGGGTCGCCTCGAGGGCGTCGCTGGTCGGCTCCGGGGCCGGGGTCAGTCCGTCAGCGTCGCTCAGCAGATGGGCGACGGTCTCCTTGGCGTCCGCCCGGTTCGTCCCGATGATCCCGCTCGGACCGCGCTTGATCCAGCCGGCGACGTAGAGCCCCGGGACCCGGCCTCCCTGGCCGTCCTGGACCCGCCCGGCGTCGTTCGGGATGACCCCCCGGCCCTCGTCGAAGGGGACGCCGGGGATGGCGACCCCCCGGTAGCCCACGCTCCGGAAGACCAGGCCCGCGTCCAGGGTCACCCGTTCCCCGGTCCCCCGCGCCTTGAGCCGTCCCGCCTCGCCCTCGAGGCGGTTCTTTTCCAGGACCACCCGCTCGACCCGATCCGTCCCTTCGAGGGCGACGGGGCTGTGGAGGAACCAGAGCCGGTAGCGCTTCGATGCCTTCTGGCCGGCGCCGCGGGCGGCGAACCCCCGCAGGATCTCCAGGTTCTGGGTGGCGTCCCGGCTGGCCTGGGCCTCTTCCGCGCTGGCGGGGTCGAGCTCGAGGTCGGCGGGATCGACCACCGGTTCGCAGTCGTCGAGCTCGCCGACCTCCCGGATCTCCGGCGGGGTGAACTTCGCCTGGGCCGGACCCCGGCGGCCGATGACGTGCACCTCCCGGACCCGGCTGGACGCGAGGGCGTCGAGGGCGTGGGCGGCGATGTCCGTGCCCCGAAGCTCGTCGACGGTCTTCGACAGGATGCGGCTCACGTCCATGGCGACGTTGCCGTGGCCGATCACGACGGCGACCTCCGCGGACAGGTCGAAGGTGCGCTCCCGATAGTCCGGGTGGCCGTTGTACCAGCCGACGAACTCCGTCGCCGTGTGGCTGCCGGCGAGGTCCTCGCCGGGGATGCCCAGCTTCCGGTCCGTCTCGGCGCCGACCGCCAGCAGGATCGCGTCGTAGTGGCGGCGGAGGAGGGGTAGGTCGATGTCCCGACCCAGGTGGACGTTCCCGTAGAAGCCGAAGCCGTCCATCCGGGCGACCTTCTGGTAGGTCGCCACCACCCGCTTGATCTTCTCGTGGTCCGGGGCGACGCCGCCGCGGACCAGGCCGTAGGGGGTGGGGAGCCGGTCGAAGACGTCGACCACGGTGGGCCGGGGGTCCCGGAGCAGGGCCTCGGCGGCGTAGAAGCCGCTCGGGCCGCTGCCGACCACCGCGACCCGGAGGGGGCGTTGTTCGGTACCGAGGGTCATGGGCGCTCTGGCCGCCGGGGGCGCCGGCGGGGAGCGATGCTTAGCAGCCCGATCCGGGGGGAGACCACTCCGGCCGCCCGCCCATCACTCCGAGGCCAGGTCGCAGACGATCGGTACGTGGTCGTGGTAGACGCGGTCGCTCACCGGGGTCGTCCCCGGCGTGACCCCGACCGCCCGGCAGCCGCCGGTGAAGGCGTCGCTCACCACGTGGTCGATGCTGAACTGTCCGAGGTACGTCGGCGTGGCCGCCGGGTCCGTGTCCGTGTGGAAGCGGAACGGGGTGTCCGGGCCGACCTCCTCGTTCCAGCGTTCCGCGCTTTGATCGATGCCGGCGCCCCGTCCGGGGTCCGTGTTGAAGTCCCCGAGGATGAGGTTCCGGGCGCCGTTCGCTCCGGGCTCCCCGTCCCCGAGATCGTCGAAGATCTGGTCGATCTGGGCCAGACGGCAGCTCTGGTCGTCCCCGGACAGCCCGGAGGTGCCGTGGAGGTGGACGACGGTGAGGGTGCCCCCGGAGGCGAGCTCGACCGTCCCACGGCCGACCCGGGAGCCTCCGCCGCAGTCGGGCACCCGGCTCCCCGCCAGCCCGTCGAGGCAGACGTCGTCGTCGCAGCCCCGCCAGCTGCCGAAGGCCCGGCGCACGCCGACGCACTTGTCCGGCCGCTCCAGGTTGCAGGCGATCTGATAGCCGGCGCCGAGCACCACCTGAGAGACCGTCGGGTCCCCGGCTTGCCAGGTCTCGCAGACGAAGCCGGCCCGGGCGTCCTCCGGGACGTCGACGCACTCCGGGCTGTGGAAGATCTCCTGGAAGGCGACGAGGTCCGCCTGGGCGCCGGCGAGGAAGTCCCGGACGTCGTCGACGGCGGGGACCCAGGCCAGGCCGTTGCCGTAGTGCTCGTCGGAGAGCGCCGCCTCGGCGCTGGTGTATCCGTCCTCCGGAGGGTCGTCGTGGGGGAGCCCGTCGGTGGTGCCGACGTTGAAGGTCATCGCGGTGAAGGCGATCGGACCACCCCCGCCGCCGTCTCCTCCACCGTCGTCGCCACACCCCGAAACCGAGAGAATGGCGGCGATGGAAGCGGCGGGCAGCGTCCAAGGGACTGGGCGGGCGGTCGCGGTGAATCGGGGTGAGAGCCGGTCGCGCGTCACGGTGGTGGTCGTCGTCATGCCGCGGGACCCTACGGATGCCGTGCACCACGGGCGCGACGATCGTCGGACAGCGACGTCACGGGGCGCTCGGGACGGGCGCGCCTTCGAGGCCGTCAGCCCGAGGTGCCGAAGAGGGCGTCGGGGATCGGCGTCAGGGTCGCGTAGTTCTTGCTGAAGTCGCCGCTGTGGTGGACGTAGTGCTTCCGGGCCAGCCAGTTCAGCGGGGCGAACGCCTTCCCCGGCAACTGCATGCCCATGTGGTTCACGATGTTGAAGGTCGAGTAGGGCACGAAGGCCACGGCGAAGGACAGCCCGTAGAGCGGCCAGATCAGGTCGACCAACACCGCGGTGCCGGTGAACAGGAAGAGCCCGGCGAAGAGCTCCACCGGCGACAGGTACAGGCTTTCGATCGCCGTCGGGTGCCGCACCCGATGGTGCACCCCGTGGACCCAGCGCATCAGCCGCTTGTGGTGCAGGGTCCGATGCATCCAATAGTAGAGCAGGTCGTAGACGACGATGAGCGTCGCCGCCTGGGCCAGGACGACCCACCAGGCGGGCCCGTCCGCCGGGAAGGACAGCACCGCCACCGCGAGCCAGCCCACCAACAGCACCGTCCCCGTCCCGGACAGGAACCCGTTCCGCACCAGATGCCGGAGTCGGGCCCGGGGGTCGACCTTCATCGACTGGCGGCTCAGCCGCTCCACGCCGGGGGCCGGGTGGTGGAACGCCCACATCAAGCCGGCGAACAAGAACCCGTCGGCGACCATGGTCGCCCCGATGATGACCGCGAACCAGAACATCCCGCAGAACCCCGCTCGGCGCTCCGCGGGGTACCCGGTCGGGGACGTCGGCGCAAGACGCCGCCGCCGCCGCCGGGGCTCGGCCGAGCTGGTCGGCCGTCATGGCTGTCAACCCCCGCCGACGGCGACCTCGGCCCAGCCTCGGTGGAACCCGCCGAGAGGCACCGTACAGGACGTCCGATCTTTCCTGCCGAACGCTCCCGCCGGATCGGTGCAGAGAAAGATCTGGTAGACCTCCGACCCGAGCGCGTCCGGGCCACCGTTTGCGCAGAACTCTCCGTACTCCGAGACGGCGATCGTGCCGCCCCCGACGAGACCGCCGGCCGGCAGGTCGAAGGCCACGATGACGTACCCGGCGCAGCCGAGACTGAGGATGCTCTGTGGGCTAAAGCCGTCGGCCGGGCACCGGGGGTCGCTTGCATTGATGTTCGGCGGGTTCCCATCGATGAGAGACCCGCCAAGATACCCCGGCTCTCCGGAACCCTCAGCCCACTCGACCACATCGCCGTAGTCCACGAGTGTTCCGGTGCTGTCCGTGAGTCTCGCGAAGACGAGATCGGGGCCCGAAGATGAGAGCTCGTCGACTACCTCGTCGCACCCACAGGAACCGCTGGTTCGATCCTCCACGAGGATGACCAACCGATTCCCCGACGGGATCGAGGGACCGGCAGCCGGGTCCGGCGCCGTCCCCGCCGACCCCGCCATCGTCCCGCTTCCTCTCTGGCGGACGGATTGCCCCGGTTCCATGGTCTGTCCGACGGCGACGTTCTCGTAGGCGAAGCTGGGGAGCTCGCCCTCGAAGGCGGCGCCGTTTCGGGCGAAGACGTTGCCCCCGCCCTCGACGGCCTCGGCGCCCCGGCCGACGACCAGGGGCACGCCGGCGGCGTCTTCGATCCGTAGGTGCTCGACGGTGATGGGGGAGCCGATGGTCAGGGCTGGCTCTCCGCCCCCCCCGGCGTCCCGGATGATGGCGTGGCGGATGAAAGAGTCGCTCGTGGTCCCGTAGAGCACGGAGAGCCCGTTCCAGAAACCGCTCGGCCCGACGTCCCCCTGGGCTCCCTGGAAGACCACGGGGCGCTCCGCCGTGCCCTCGACCCGCAGCGTCGTCCGGTCGTTGCGCCAGCCCGTGTAGAGGAAGCACCCCTCGCAGAAGCGGTACTCCACCCCCGCCTCGAAGGTCGCGGAGTCGTTGCCCCCCATGGGCACGCGCCGCTCGAGCTGCAGGTAGGGCACGCCCCGGTCGTGGAACACCACCTGCCTCCCAGCGAACTGCTGCACCTCGGCGACGGGGTCCCGGTTCCGCTGGTAGTCCCCAGGGGGCAGGGTGCTGATGGCGTCGGCCCCGAGGCGCAGGGGGCGGCCGTCGCCCTCGGCCACCAAGAGCGGCCCGGAGTCCGGCGCGAAGACGTTGGCGGACACCCCCAGATGCTTGCTTCGGAGCACCTCCACGTGCTGCAGGGGCAGGGGGCCGCCGAGGGTGAGGGCCGTGCTCCCGTCTCGACCGCCGCCGCCCTCGACGTGTACCCACGCCATCGCGCTGCCCTCGGCGGGGCAGTGGAACTCGAGGGTCTTCCAGTGGCCCTTCCGGTCGCCGGACGGGCAGAAGCGGATGGGCGCGTCTTCCGTGCCGACCATCGTGACCTTCCAGCGCGTCGTGCCGGTGGAGCACCCCCAGGTGAAGTGGATGGCCGCGTCCGCCTCCATGATGAACGTGGTGCCCGGGGCGATGGTCATGTTCGCGCCGTCGAAGACCTGGCGACCTTGAACCCGATAGGTGCCGGACAGGGCAGGCTCCCTCGCGGAGAGAAAGGGCGTATCGGCGATCATCGCGTCGTTGCCCGTCACGTCGTCGCAGCTCGCGAAAGGCGCCAGGACGGGGTGCCGAACGGCCACGGCCTCCCCCGGGGCCGGCGCTCGGGTGCCCGGCTGCTCC
>DAPKRP010000010.1:0-3243 GCA_031800515.1 Polyangiaceae bacterium LLY-WYZ-14_1
GGCCAGGGGGACGGCGAGCACCGTGCGGGGATGGTAGCCGGTGAGCTCGGCCACCCGGCGGGAGAAGCGGTCGTCGAAGTCGACGTCGGCGATCACCTGAGGCCGCTGGTGCCTCGCGACCCAGCCGCCGATGCCCTCCCCCTCCCCCAGGGGCAGCTTCGATATCTGCCCGACGCCGCCGACGGAGGCCGCCCGATAGACGAGCTCCGGGGTGCGGTGGGGCGCCTCCTCGTCGACGGTGACGGAGGCCGCCGCGGCGTCCACGGCGCGGATGGCCCGGGCCAGGACACCTTCCAGGAGCTCGTCGAAGCGGTGGGCGCCGGCGGAGACCTGGGCGATCTCGAAGAGCACGTCGAGCTCCCGGACCTTGCGTTCGAGCCGGTCCTGGGTCTCGAGGAGCTCCGCGTTCTTGTTGACGATGGAAAGAAAGAGCTTCGAGTTCTCGATGGAGACGGCGGCCTGGGAGGCCAGGGCGACGAGCAGCGCCTCGTCTTCGGCGGTGAAGTCGGCCCCCCGCTTGTTCAGGCTCTGGACGACGCCGACGATGCGGCCGTGATGGTTCCGCAGAGGGACGGCCAGGATCGTCTTGGTCCGGTAGCCGGTCCGCCGGTCCCAGTCGGCGTCGAAGCGAACGTCCCGGTAGGCGTCGGAGACCCGGAGGGGCCGGCCGTGCTGGGCGACCCAACCAGCGATCCCCTCGCCGACGCGTACGCGAAAGCGCTCCCGGCTTTCCCCTTGGGCGACCTCGGACCAGAGCTCCCCGGTCTCGTCGTCGACCAGGTACAGGGTCGAGCGGTCCGCCGCCATCGCCCGGGTCACGCTGTCGAGGACGACCCGAAGAAGCTCCCGGAGGTCCAGGGTCGCACCGAGAGCGACGCCGACCTCTTCGAGGGCCCGAACCCGTTCCCGTTCCCGGCCGAGGGCGTCCTCTAGGCGGCGGACGCGGTCTTCGGCTCCGACGCCATCGGTGAGACCGCATTCCCCGTCGGTACCTTCCGGGCGGGTTTCCCAGACCACCGTCCGATCATCACCCGATCCCCGGGCGCCGGCAATCCACCATCCCGAGGACGACCGGTTAGTATCCTTCCCGCAGCACCGCGAGGTCGCCGAGGACGACCGGTCGGGTCGAGTTCGTCACCATCAATCCCGCCGTCGTCGGGCGCAGGGTGACCACCCGGGCCTCGGCGATCACCTCCGGCGGCGGGTCGTCGATGCGGGGGGTATCCGGGGCGGTCGCTCCGAGGCGGTCTTCCCCGGAGCTCAGGGAGGCCCGCCATTCGTCCGCGTCCCGGAGGATGAAGAAGCGGTTCCCCATGCGGAGCCCGTTCTCCTCGCCGACGTCGACGAACAAGATCTGGTAGTCCCCGAGCAGCTCCCGGGGCCGCAGCGTGGCGACGACCTCCGCCTCGAGGCTGGTCGTGTTCCGGACCGGGGGGACCAGCTCGAAGCGCCGGGGCAGATCCCCGACGAGGAAGCCGCGTTCGATGGGGTCGAAGGTCTCCGTGATCACCCCCGTCGCCACCCGCCGGTCCTCGTCGTAGCTGCGGATGCGCACCCCGCCGAGGATCCGGACGAGCTCCCCTTCCTCTCCTTCGATGCGCTCGTCGTCTCCCACCCGGCGGAAGACGGCCAGCTCCTGCCCCGGCCGCGGCTCCCCTTGGTCGAAGCGGATGTAGATCTCGTCGTAGGTGGCGAGGAGCATGTGCTCCTCCGGGCTGCCCACGATCCGTCCGGCGGCGTCGAGGGCCTGCCGGTCGAGAAACCCTTCCTCCCGAAGGACGATGGCCCCCGGGACCCGACGGCCGGCGGGCCCCTGGGCGACTTGGATCCCGGTGGGCTCGGCGCTCGCGACCCGGGCTTCGTCGACCGTCGGCACCCCCGTCCCAGGGCGGAGCCGGACCGTCCCGTCCGGGTAGATCCAATGGGGATTGGTGATCTCCGGGTTGTACGACCAGACCCGCGGCCACATCCAGGGATTGCCGAAGTAGCGACCGGTGATGTCCCAGAGGGTGTCCCCCTGGCGGACCGTGTGGCTGTCCGGAACCTCCCGAGGAGGCGCTCCGGGCCCGCCCCCTTGGCCGAGGGTCACCGTCTGCCGAGGCCGGCGGCCCTCCCCCGCCGGTCCGGAGCCCGCCGGGGGCGCGACGGGCACGTCCGTCGCTTCGTCCTCGTAGACGAAGCCTCCGTCGTCGGCGTCTCCCTCGGCGCCCATGCCGCCGGGTTCCTCCTGAGCCACCGAAGGTCGGGGAGGGAGCCCCCCCGCCAGGCCCAGCGCCCAGCCCACGGCGGCCGCTCGGACGGCGAAGGAACCTCCGGGCCGGCCTAGGAGCCACCGTCCGGGGCCTCTACCCCGGGGGTCCGCAGCGATCATGATGCGTCCTCCTCGTCCCTTTCCTGCCCCTCCGCCATGCGGGCGGCGGGGCTTCCCGGGTAGCGCTCTCGAAGCTGCCGCAGCGCCCGGTCGGCGCCGTCCGCATCCCCCCGGCGTCGAAGGCAGAGGGCGACCTTGTAGAGGGCCTCGGGCGCCCGTCGATGCCCGGGGCGGCTGGTCAGGAGCGCGCGAAAGTCGACCAGGGCCCGATCGTAGGACCGAAGGGCGTAGTAGGCCTCGCCCCGCCAGTAGCGGGCGCTCGGCGCGAGGCGGCCCTCCGGGTGGGTGTCGATGAGCCGCGTGAGGGCCTCCGCGGCGGGCCGGTAACGGCGCTCCGTCAGCAGGGACAGGGCCGCCCGGTAGAGCCGCTCCGCCGGGTCCCCGGTTCGCGGGGGCGTCGGAGACACCCCGGCCGGAGCCACCGGTGCGACCCGGGCCGGCGCCCGCCGGGTCCGGGGGTCCCAGGGGACGGTCCGCACCGGGATGCGCAGGGACACCCCCGGTGGTGGCGGCGGCACCTCGAGCTCGGGCGGCTCCCCGCCGGCGCCGCCGGAGGCCCCTCGGGTGCGCTGGTCCGGGCTGCCGTAGAGGCGAAGCACGGGCCGTCGGCCGCCGCCGCCGTCGGGGCCCGCGTCCCCTCCATCGTCGCCCGCCACCTCCCCCTCGACGGGGGGAGGGAGCAGGCCGGGTCCCTGGTCGGCGCTGTGGAGGGCCAGGGCGTCCCGGGCGCTCTCCCGCTGGTCTCCGATGCGAACGGTTCGCGTCGGGGGTCGGGCCTGCTGCCGTTCCATCCGCCGGGCGAGCTCCTGGGCCTCGGCCTGGGAGAGGGCGAGGTGTCCCTCGAGCTCCCGGATGCGCTCGTCCCGGGCGCT
>DAPKRP010000011.1:0-5048 GCA_031800515.1 Polyangiaceae bacterium LLY-WYZ-14_1
GTCGCCCTCCCACCCCTTCGGGAACGACGGGAGGACATCCCCGCCCTGGCCCGACACCTAGCCCAGGCCCTCGGCGCGCCGGCGGATTTCCCGGACCCGGCGCTCGTCGCCCGTTGGACGCGGGAGTCCTGGCCGGGGAACGTTCGGGAGCTGCGGAACGCCGTCGCCCGGGCGCTCGCCCTCGGCGAGCTCGAGTCCCTGGCGCGGGGGCCGAAGGGAGCGCGCGCCCCCGGCGGCGGGGAGGGTTCCCTCGAAGAGGTCGACGCCCTGGTCGCCCTGCCCCTCGGCGAGGCGCGGGCACGAGTGGTGGACGCCTTCGAGCGCCGTTACCTCGCCGCTCAGCTCGACCGCCACGACGGCAACGTCACCCAGGCGGCGAAGGCCGCCGGCGTCGCCCGCCGCTACTTCCAGATCCTGCGCGCCCGCCAGCGGGCCGCCGAGCCGGACGAGCCCGACGACGACGACGACGCCGACGCTGCCCGCCGGGGATGACCGCCATGGCTCGTCGAGAAGGCGGTGCCTTCGGCGGTCCGTCCCGGGGAGTCCGGTCGGTCCCAGGCGGCCCTATCCGAACTCCGTCGCGATCATCTCGTCGAACCAGGAGCGCGGGCGAAAGCCGGAGACCCGGCCCATCTCTCGTCCCCGGTCGAAGACGATGACCGTCGGGGTGGAGCGCACCCCGAGCCCGCCGACGACCTGGGCGTCGGCGCCGGAGGCGTTGACCTCGGCGACGCGGACCCGATCCCGATGCTTGGTCGCCGTGGCGACGATCTCGTCCGCCATCTTTCGGCAGGGCTGGCAGGTCTCGCTCCAGACGTAGACGAGCACGGGCTTGTCGGAACGCCCCACCACCGACTTCAGATCATCGGCGGTCTCGACGTGGGTGGGAAGCACCCGCTCGCCACCGCCGAAGAGGTTGGTCAACCACTTCATGGCGGAAGCTTGGACAGGGGTCTCTCCCCGGACAAGGCGCCTACCCAGCGTCCGCTCCGCTGCCCCGGCTCCGGAGGCGCCGAGGCTCGTCGACGCTCGGGGCGTGGGCCGCGGCACCGTCGGGTGTAGTAACCTGCTGTCTATGCGGCCGGAGGCGTGGC
Organism: Polyangiaceae bacterium LLY-WYZ-14_1; assembly: GCA_031800515.1. Lineage (GTDB taxonomy): Bacteria > Myxococcota_A > Polyangia > Polyangiales > DAPKRP01 > DAPKRP01. Next base: position 1,095 of record DAPKRP010000011.1, read on the forward strand.
GACGTGTGGGGCAGACCTTTCGGTTCCGCGGGCACGACGTCTTCTATCGGGACGAGGGGGCGGGGCCGGTGCTGCTGTGCATCCACGGCTACCCGACGGCGTCCTGGGATTGGCATCGCGTCTGGGATGGGCTTCGCGGGCGCTTCCGGCTGGTGGCGCCGGACATGCTCGGTTTCGGCTTCTCGGCGAAGCCCCGTCCCCATCGCTACACCATCGACGAGCAGGCCTCCCTCCACGAAGCGCTCCTCGCGCATCTGGCCATTCCAGAGGCGCATCTCCTGGCGCACGACTACGGGGACACGGTCGCCCAGGAGCTCCTCGCCCGGGACCTCGACCGGCGTCGGGGCGGCGGCGATGGGGGGCCCGTCCTCCTGTCTTGCGTCCTGTTGAACGGGGGCCTCTTCCCCGAGCAGCACCGGCCGGTGGTGATGCAGCGGCTCCTCGCCTCTCCCCTCGGCGGGCTCATCGTCCGCTTCGCGAACGAGGGCACCTTTCGCCGAACCTTCCCCCGGGTCTTCGGTCCGGACACCCAGCCCACGGACGACGAGCTCTCCCAGGCGTTTCAGCTCCTGGCCCAGGGGGACGGCGTCCGAATCATGCATCGCCTCATCCACTACATGGCCGAGCGACGGACCCACCGAGACCGCTGGGTAGGCGCCCTCGTCGATACCCCGGTCCCCCGGCGCCTCATCAACGGCCCGGAGGATCCGGTGAGCGGCCGCCACGCGGCCGAGCGCTATCGGGAGCTCGTCCCCGACCCGGACGTCGTGCTCCTCCCCGGCATCGGCCACTACCCCCAGCTCGAAGCGCCCCAGCAGACCCTGGAAGCGGTGCTCTCCTTCCACGATCGCGCCGGCCGGTGAACGACGCCCACGCCCTCTGAGAGGCCGGGGCTTGTGCCCCGTCATTCCCGAAGGCGAGATGCCAAGGAGCTCGTTCTCCGGCATCCGCCGAGCGGGGGTACTAGCGAGATCGAGGCCCCCTCGAGCCGGTGGCAAAGCGAGCAGCGAGAACCCACCTGCCGTCGCTTGCACCGGCGCAGGCGCCCCACCGTCGGCTCCCGCCCCGGCTGACCGACCCGCGGGTGCTGGCAAGTCTCGCTCCCGACGTAGACCAGCGCCGGGCAGTCCGATCGGCCCACCGCCGTCTTCAGGTCGTCGGCGGTCCCCACGTGGGTCGGGAGCACCCGCTCACTTCCGCCGAACCGGTTGGTCAGCCACTTCATCGCGCAAAAGTGAAGAGCACCCGGCCTTCGGACAAGGAGGCCGTAGGCGGGGATGGAAGGCCATCCCTCCCGGGCAGACCTGCTTGAGAAAAGGATGGCGCCGGCGGCGCGCGACAAGCCCCCTTGTCAGCCCAGATGAACTTCACCCAGCACGAGACGATTTTGCTGGCTCTATGACTTCAACCGTGTTTTGTTGAGATCACCCAACTGAAAGGGGGGCACCATGAGCTCGTCCGCTCGTCTGCTAGAAGCGCGGTCAGCCCGGTCCTGCTAGCCGCAGCGTTTCTGCTGCCGCCGGCTTTGATGGCGTGCAGCGCCGACGTGGGACCACCTTCTTCCGAGCGTGCGGCCAGCGTGACCGCATCGCTCATCCAAGGGGAGGAATGGGAGACCAGCCCCGTCATCGAAATGGATGGGTCGGGGCGCCGGGTTTCCCGCATGGTCGGTGGGCCGACGGGTTTGCGGGACGACGACAGCGATCCCAGCGCCCGGGCGATGTGCGGTTTCACGATGCTGGAGGGATATTTTGGTCCAGGCACCCAGCCGGAGATCTTCGTGAACAGTGCCGGGTTTCTCGAGCTGCGCATGTTTCAAGACGCCGCGACGGATGACCCCGGGGTGCCCCCCGCGAGAGCACGTATGCGGTGCAAGCGTTTCACCGCCTTTGGCGTCAGCAACCCCGCCTCGCTGGATAGAAGCGTGGAGGACGCTCTCGATAAATCAGGAGACGCTGTAGGCGAAACAGAACTCCTAAGTAGCGGACGGGCATGCCCGATGCAGAGCATCCGGGGGGCGATTCACTACGAAAGCCCCGTCGGGCCCCTTCCCGACGCGCCGTCCGCTCCCGATCAACTCGTCTGCGGTCCTTCCGGCGCGAACCTCGGTTTCGGCGAGCCGTTGGTCATCGGCGCGGGGTCCCCGGTCGCTTTGGCCATCGATGCTATTCGCATCGATGAACGTCTTTCGGTGCGGAGCCCTTATGGCCGCGGAGTCAATCCCTGCGCGATGCTCCCGGCTGTCGTCAAGCATTTCGCGGAGGTCAAGTGCTGGAACAATACCAGCAACCCAGGCAATGCCTGGCGCTTCTACGACTGCCCGACGCGGACGGTCTACGAGGACGAAGATCTGGTCAACGAGCCCGGTCCCCTGCTGGCCCCTCCGGAGTTTTGTTTCATCTCCGGCTTCACGAGTCCGGGCGTCGCGGTCGGGTCGAATCCCGCAGACGTCGATTTTCTCATCGAGATCACCCAGAGCCCGGTTCCTGGGCTCAGCGGCGCCTTCCACAAGGTGAATACCTTCGGGCCCGTCGGAGAGGTCCGGGTTGAATGTCTTCCCTTGGACCAGACGGTGGCACCGACGTGCCCATGATGCGATGGCTGTCGATTTCCCTGGTCGCGGCGGTTCTGGCGAGCTGCGCGGCGTCTAGCGAGCTTGCCGGGGATGCCGGACCTGATGCTGCGGCGGCGGTTCCCTGGCCCAGTTGCATCCCGACGGTCGACGAACCCTCTAACGCGTTGGACTTCGAGTGCGACCTCGGGCTTCCGGGCACGCGAGAAGAAGCCGGAGTGTTCGTGTGTGTTTGCGAGCCGAAGTGCCCCGCCTGTCCGAGCCCACCATACCCTTGGCTTCGGGTTCGATGCGGCGAGGATCTGGGCTGCGAGATCGAATGCGGTCCTGACGAGGACTGCGGGCCGGGGTGGATTTGCCAGTTAAACAATCGCTGCCGTGAGATTGTCGAATGACAAGGCTTGTTTCGTCGAACGGCGCCCCAGCAGACCCTGGAAGCGGTGCTCTCCTTCCACGATCGCGCCGGCCGGTGAACAACGCCCACGCGCGCCTCTGAGACGCCGGGGCTTGTGCCCCGTCATTCCCGAAGGCGAGATGCCAAGGAGCTCGTTCTCCCGGCATCCGCCGCTCAGAAGGACTAGGGGTCGATGAAGATTCGCCCGTCGATGGATCCGAAGCCGCTGCAAGAGTCCGGGTCGAGCTCCTCGGCGTTCACGAACGCGGTCGTCCAGGTCAGGTCGACGGCGCCGACCGGCGCGTCTTCGGCGATCCGGAAGCGCAGGGAGTCCTGCGTGCCCCGGGGGTAGCTGACGGGGCAGTCGACCCCGGCCCCGGCGGTTCGTTGGTTCCAGATCACCTGGGCGCCGTCCTGGTTGCGGTTGAGGCAGACCCCGGTGACCGGGTTCTCCAGGCTCAGAACGGTGTCGTCGATGGCCAGCACCCCGTTCATCTGCCCCCCGGACGAGCAGTCCGAGGGCAATCCGAGCTCGACGGTGACGGTCACGGTTCCCCCCGCTCGCCCCTCGCCAGAGCCGACGCAGAGGGTCGCCTCGGTCAACCCATCGTCCTCGCACGACGCCGGCGGGGGAGGGCCGCCGCCGTCCGGGGGACCGGCGTCGTCGGGCCCCCCGTCGAGCGGTCCTCCGTCCCCGGGCCCCCCGTCGGGCGTCATGACGTCGTCGTCATCATCGTCGTCGTCGTCCCCGGCTTGGTCGTGCCCCGCGTCCGCGAGCTCATCCTCGAGGAGGGCGAGCTTTCGCGGACAGCCCGCGCACGCAAGGGCGACCAGGATGGCCCCCCAGACCCATGGGCTCCGCCGATCGACCCGCCGGCGAGCGCGCACATCGGGCGGGGGGGTCTCCGTCGGCGCCCCTTGGCTCACGAGCGCTCTCCTCGGCCGAGGGGCAGCTCAAGGGACACTCCGCCCCGGAAACGCAGGGGCC
>DAPKRP010000012.1:0-3489 GCA_031800515.1 Polyangiaceae bacterium LLY-WYZ-14_1
GCCCTGCTGGCCGGCGACGCTCGAGGAGCCCTCCCCCACCTGGAAGACGCGGCCCGGTCCCTCGAAGCCCGCTATGCCCACTCGGAGGCCGCGGCCCTCATCGAAGGTGCCCTGGCCGAGGTCCCCGAGGCGGAGCGCCCGGTGGCCCTGCGGGACCATCTCGTCGACCTCTACCGGGTGCTCGGCGACTACCGGCGGGCCCTCGGGCACGCCCGGTCCCTGACCGATGCGGATCCCGCCTGCCCACGGGCCGCCCTGCGCCTCGGCATGCTCCTGACCCTGGCCGGCCGCCTGCCGGAGGGCGTGGACGCCCTGGGTCGGGCCCGGGAGCTCGCCGCCGACGCGGGGGACGCGGAAGCGGTCTGGGAGGTGGAAGCGCTCCTCGCCGAAGCCCACTACCAGCGGGGGGATTACGGGACGGCTCGCCGGTGGGCGGAAGGCGCCCTCGCGGCGGCGGACGGCGACGCCCTCCTCCTCGAGCTCCACGCCCGAAACACCCTCGGCAAGCTCCACCTCGCCCAGAAGGACCTTCGCCGGGCGGCGGCGCTCTTCGACGAGAACCGCTTCAAAGCGGGAAAGGCCGGGCTCGCCCGCCAGGAAGCCCAGGCCCTCACCAACTTCGGGGTCGCCCTTCTCCGGCAGCAGCATCTCGACGGCGCCGAGCGGGCTTTCGAAGAGGCCATCGCCATCGCGGAACGCGCCCACGACACCCGGGAGCGGGCGATCGCCACCGAGAATCTCGCGGTGCTGGCCCACCTGCGGCGGGACTACACGCAGGCCCAGGTGCTCTACCACCAGGCGGTCGCCCTGCTGAAGCGTCTCGGGAACCGTTCGATGCTCGCCCGGGTCGCCTACAACCTGGGACAGCTCTATCTCCGCCTCGGCGAACGGGATCGGGCCCGTACCCTCTGCGACTTCGCCGCCCACGTCGGCGGGACGTCCCTCCCCCCGGCGGTCGCGGGGGAAGGCATGTTTCTGCGGGGGCGCCTCGAGGCGGCCTGCGGCGACACCCGGGCGGCGAAGACCGCCTTTCTTCGGGCGAAGGACGTCTTCCACGAGATGCAGGAATCCTGGGAGGTCGACGCGAATCTCGAGCTCGCCCGGCTTCATCTCGCCGACGGGGAGGTCGACCAGGCGGCGGCGATCCTCGACGCCCTCCCGGAGGGCCATCCCCCGAAGCGCGCCGCGGAGCTCGCCCTGCTGCAGGTCGAGCTCGAACGGGCGGCGGGACGGCCCACCCTGGCGCCGGCCCGTCGGGCGGTGGCGGCCACCGACGAGGTGGACGACCCGGAGCTCCAGCTCCCCGCCCAGCTTCGCCTGAGCCGCGCCCTGTTGGACGCCGACGACCTCGCCGGGGCGTCGTTGGCCCTCGAGCGGGCGCAGCATCTCGAGACGGAGATGACCTCCCGGGTGCCGGCGGACGCCCTGGCGGCCTGGTCCGCGCGCCCCGCCCGGGCCGAGCTCGCATTCGTGGAAGGCCGGGTCGCCGCCGCCTGGAACCAGCGTCCGGAGGGGGCAGGCGTCCTTTCCGCCTCCCAGCGTTCCCCACGGCCTGCCACCACGGCGTCGATCCCGGCACCCCCCGCCGCGGCGGAGGCGACCTCGGCCGCGCCGGCGCGCGACGCGGACGACCGGTGGGCTCGCTGGCGAGCGCGCTTCCCACGGATCGTCGGTCGCTCGGACGGCTTGGCGCAGGTCCTCACCCTGGTGGACAAGGTGGCGCCCTCCGGCGCCACGGTCCTGCTCCGAGGGGAGAGCGGGACCGGCAAGGAGCTCGTCGCCGACGCCGTGCACCGCGCCTCGCCGCGGGTCGACCAGCCCTTCGTCAAGGTCAACTGCGCCGCCCTGGTGGAAACCCTCCTGTTGAGCGAGCTCTTCGGCCATGAGCGGGGGGCGTTCACCGGCGCCCAGGCCCGGCGGAAGGGACGCTTCGAGCTCGCCGACGGCGGGACGATCTTCCTCGACGAGATCGGCGACATCTCCCCGAAGACCCAGGTCGCCCTGCTCCGCGTGCTTCAGGAACGGGAGTTCGAGCGCGTCGGAGGGACCCAGCCCATCAAGGTGGACGTCCGGATCGTCGCCGCCACGAACCGGGACCTCGAAGGAATGGTCCAGGCGGGCAGCTTCCGGGAAGACCTCTACTACCGCCTGCGCGGCGTCGTCATCGACCTTCCCGCCCTCCGGGAGCGGCCCCGGGACATCGCGCCCCTCACGGAAGGCCTGCTTCGGCGTATCGCCGAGGAACGCGGCGAGCCGGTGCGGAGCGTCTCCCCGGAAGCCCTCGCCCTCCTGGAACGGCATCGGTGGCCGGGGAACGTCCGGGAGCTCGAGAACGTGCTCCGGAGCGCGACGCTGTTCGCCGACGGACCGGTCCTGCAGGAAGAAGACTTCCGAGCCTTCAGCGACCTGTTCGACGACCCCCGGGGCGCCTCGGAGGCGCCCTCCGACCTCTCCCAGACGGCGAAGGGCGACGCCGGGGCGGCCGCGGAGGGGAAGGTTCGGCCCCTCGACGAGGCCTCGAGCGCCCGGTCCAACTCCGTCGGGACGCCCCCCCTCGAACATCCGCCCGTGGCGCCGGTCGAAGAGCGGGTCTACGATCGGGTGCGGTCAGGGGATCATTCCCTGTTCGAGATGAAGAAGATGCTCGAACGGGAATGCATCGTCCGAGCGCTCCAGGAGACCGGCGGCAACATCACCCAGGCCGCCGGGCTTCTGGGGATGAAGCGGCCCAGATTGTCCCAGCTGGTCAAGCAGTACGGCCTGAACGAAAGCCCCGGAGACGCCTCGTGAGCCTGCCCGCCGCCATCCATCGACCCGCCGTCGCCCGCCGAAACGCGGGCCGTCGGCGCGCCGGTTGGTCCGTTCTGGCGTCGGCGTGCCTGTTCCTGGGTCTACTGGGCTGTGGGGACGCTCCCGCCGAGGACCCACGGGTCGTCGCCGCTCTGGCCGGATTAGAGGCTCAGCACGGCGAGCTGGCCCGCCTCTCCGCCCTCCCCGACGATCTGCCCGCCGGCTGCGACGCCATGCTTCGGGTCGACGACGTCCTGGTCGGCCTCGATGGCCCCGAGGTCCCGACCCCCATCCTGGCGGTGCGCCGGGACGGCCGGCTCGTCTGCCAGGATCTGTCCGAGCTCGTGGCCGCCGCCGCCCTGGACCTCGCGGACGAGCTGGCGATGGCCATCCAGGACGAAGGCGACGTGCTGCCCGTCTGGCTCGCCTACCGGAGCAGCGCCACGTCCGGGGACGATGGGAGCTTCCCGGACGGTGGAAGCGCGGACGTGGACGAGCACGCTGCCCCCTGGTCCCTCGGACCCCTTCCGGAAGCGAGCCGACGGGCTCGATCCGGCGCCCCAACGGAGCCAGGGGATGCCGACCGCGGGGGCGAGCGCGGGCAGAACGACGACGAAGACCCGCTGAACGGCCGGAGCGAGACCGGAAGCGGAGCCCCCCCGGGGGACGGGCAGAACGAAGGGGACCCCTTCCCCCAGC
>DAPKRP010000013.1:0-8298 GCA_031800515.1 Polyangiaceae bacterium LLY-WYZ-14_1
CTCGCGGAGGCCGTCCCGCCCGACGCCCAAGCCCGGCGGGTCCGCGCCCCGACCGACGCCGGCGCGGTCTCCCCGCCGTCGCCGGCGGCTCACGGGGCGAGGCCCTCCCTGACCGGGTCCCGCTCCTCCGGAACCCCCCGGAGATCGGCTCGGTGGCTTCTGGCGTTGGTCGCCGGGCTGGCGGCCCTCGGGGGGACCGTCCTGGTCCTCGACCTTCCCGGCGATCGGTCCTCCGACGCCGCCGCCAGGCCTCCGGCGTCCCCGGCCCTGGCGGCGCCGGATAGCTCTCTGGCCTGCCCGCCCCTCCGGGTGTCCGGCGGCGGGGAGCAGGCACGGGACCGCTGGATCGGGCTCGCCGCGGCCCAGCTCGCCTGCCAACGGGCCCAGGGGTTTCTCGGCCTTGGCAGCGACCGGACCGTCTGGCCGAGCCAGCTGTTCGGGCTGTCCCCGGGGGTCCAGCAGCTCGAGGAGGAGGTCGACCTAGCCTCCCGGAAGGCGATCCGGGGCATGGCGGAGGCCGCGGCAGAGCATCCCGCCCGCCTGGGGGGATCCGTCCGCCCGTTGGAGCGCCCCGGGCGCTTCGAGGTGTCCCTGGAGGTGCGGGGGGATGACGACCGGCCCGAGGGGGCCGGCGTCGGGCGCGGCACCCTCTGGCAGGCGACGTTTCGGGCGGTGGACGCCCTGGGCGCGGCGGGCGCCCTCGGCCCCGAGGTCGACCCGAGCGCCGAGGCCGCTCGGTGGTTCGGGGCCGCCGACGCGGAGCAGGCCCGGTTGTCCATCTGGCTCGAACAGGCGGTCCGCACCGGGGACGGAGTCGAAGAGGCCTGCGAGGCGCTACGGACGGATCCGGACCCCCGGGTCGAGCTCACCCGTCGGCTCGAGTCGGCGCGTTGTCGCGCCTGGACGGGAGAGGGGCTGGTCGACGAGGCGTCCCCCCTTCCGGCGCTCGGCGACCTTTCCGACGAGGCGCTGGCTCGGATGGCCGTCCTGCTGGTGAAGGACGACCCGCGGGCCCTCGAGGGGTTGCTCGATGCCCTCGCCGCCGCCCGCCGGCGCCATCCGGGGCGGCCGGCCCAGGCCAGGCTCTGGGCCGCCGAGGCCTACGTCCGGCTCTTCTCCGACGAGCCGACGAGCCGGGACGCCGCCCGGACCGCCCTTCTGCGGGCGGTCAACCTCGCCCCGCGGGAGCTCACCCTCGACGCCTGGTCCCTCCTACCCCGAATCGCCGCCTCCAAACCCGAGGCGCTCGTCTATGCCCGGGCCTTCGCCCGCTGGATGCCGGGCAGCCATACCGCCTGGTGCGGTCTGGCCCAACTGCTGGAAGACCCCGAGGACGCGGACGAACAGCGGGAGGCCTTCCGCCGGTGCCACCTCCTGGCCCCGGCCGTTCCGGTCGCGAGCCTTCGATACGCCGACGCGTTGATCGACGATGGGTTCCTCGTCGAAGCCCGCCGGCTGTCCACCGATCTCGACGATGACGACGGGCGGGGGGCCCTCGTCCAGGCCTACGTTCGGGCGCGGCTCCTCGCTCAGGGCGGAGGGATGGGGGCGGCCTTTCGACTGCTCCGGGACGCCCTCGGAGAGACGCCGGTCCTGGCGGAGACCTTCTTCACCCAGGGTGACGGCGAGGTCCTTCGCTTCTACCTCGAGCTCGGAGCGGTGCTGGGGGAGGACGACGCCGCCGCCGACCTCGTCGAGCGCTTCCTGATGGCGCCCGGCGGCCCCCGGGTCGCCCCCTACAGCTTCTACGCGGCCGGCATGGTGGCGACTCTGTGCCTACACGTGTCGGCGGGAGAGCTCCCGGACTGCGTCGCTGCGGGCCGGGATGCGCTCCGGAGCGTGCCGGCCCCGTCGGAGCACGACGGGGATGTCCTCGCCGCCCTGGACGCCTCGGTCCGGGGGGACCCGGAAGCGCTTCGCGGCTTCCTACAGGGGCTCCCGCTGGACCATTCCCTCTTCGAGCTCTCGGCGGTCGTTCGGACCCTCGAGGCTCTGGGGGAGCACGACCGGGCCATCGCCGTGGACGCGCAGCGCCGGGACGACGTTCGCTTCGCGGGGTGTCACCCCGCCCTGGTCCGTCATGCGGAACGTCTGGCGCAGGCCTGTCGCTCGGCGGAGGCGCGGGCGGTGACCGCACGCCTCCGGACGTGTCGCGCCCGCGCCGACGGGAAGGCCCCCGGGTTGATCGCCGACGTCGGGATGTCCCCGGCGTCTTGTGCAGGAGGAACACAGTGATTCACCTCTATGGAAACCGACGGGGGCTGCGCGCGGCGGCGAGAACCACGGCCCTTTGGTGCGCGATCGCCGGCTGCGGCCCGAGCTCCAAGCCGCCCGAGACGCCGCCGCCGGCCGCCGGAACCGATGGCGCCGGCGACGAGGACACCCAGACCACGGGGCTGGTCCCGGGAGAAACCGGCGACGGGAGCGGGCTGCCTCCGGGCTTCGATGTCCTCAACCTCGCGAACGCGGCGACCTCGGCACAGCTCAGCTACACGCCCTCGAGCGGATCCGGGACCGTCGATAAGGGTTCCCAAAGCTTCGGCGGCTCTTGGTCGACCGACGGCGACGAGGCGAGCGCCTACCTGTTCCAGGCGGGCGCCACGATCCCTCCCTTCTCTTTCCCGCTGTCGGCAAACGATCCCCCGCGGCGCAGCGTGCTCTACGTCTCCGGGTCCGCGGTCGCGCGGATGCCGGTCCATCCCGTGGACGACGGGCGCGGCAAGGTCTGGCGGGCCCATGCCCTGGACCCCGGCCACGAGAACGCCGAGGTGTCCTTTCGGGTCGGCCCGACCACCCTCCCCGTCGAGCTCGATGGCGGTGGGCAAGCCCAGGCGGTCACCCTGGGGCCCGTCGGCTCGCCCACGACCTTCGCCCTCACCCAGGACCCGGGGGCGGCGTTCCTGGTCGTCGTTCGACAGGGAAACACCTCCCGGACGTTCGCCGTCGACGCGTCCCAGGGGCTACCCAGCCACGACCAGCCGGCGAATCTCTACGTGTTGCAAGGAGCCGGGGGGGGCACGGCGGTCGTTCTCCACTCGGAGATGCTCGATCCCTCCGGGAACCTCGTCGTCGCGACCCAGACCCCAGCCGCGCAACCCTGACCCGGGTTCGGTCGGGGCGTCCCACGGCCCGGTCACCCGCCTCTATGCCGGCGGGCGCGAGCGGCGGGTCGCCGACCGGGGGGGACGGTACTAGAGACGAGGGACCGCCCCGGCGCCGCCGCGGGTTGACACCCTCGGCCCGGCCTACGTACGGTCCGGCGCCCCCGGACCCGGCGACCCTGGGCGGGGAAAGGACGGTCCCGTCTTGGGAACGAACGCTGCGAGCACCCCGGCCCCGACCCCCACCGCGAAGACCCGGCGAAAGCCGAGCTGGCTCCGGGTGCGTCTGCCCGGCGGCGGACGCTATGAACGGCTGAAGGAGACCTTCCGGCGTCTCGACCTGCACACGGTGTGTGAGGAGGCGCGCTGCCCCAACATCGGTGAATGCTGGGGGGAGGGCACCGCCACCCTGATGATCCTCGGCGAGACCTGTACCCGGGGCTGCCGATTCTGCGCTGTCAACACGGGGAACCCAGGTGGCCTCGTCGACCCCCGGGAGCCCGAGAACACGGGCCGCGCCCTCGCCGGGATGGAGCTCGCCTACGTGGTCCTGACCATGGTCGACCGGGACGACCTGCTCGACGGGGGGGCGGAGCACGTCGCCCAGACCGTGCGGCGCATCAAGCACTACAGCCCGGACCTCCTGGTCGAGACCCTCGTCGGGGACTTCCAGGGCGTCCGGCGAGACGTGGAAACCCTGGTCCAGGACGGCCGGCCCGACGTCTTCGCTCACAACGTCGAGGTCGTGCCGGAGCTCCAGCGGAAGATGCGGGACGCCCGCTGCTCCTGGCAGCGCTCCGTCGACGTTCTGCGCTGGGCGAAGGAGGCGGGGAGCCAGGTGACCAAGTCCTCCCTGATGGTCGGGTGTGGCGAGACGGAAGGGCAGATGCTCGACGCCATGCGCTCGCTTCGGGAGGCGGAGGTCGACGTGCTGACCGTCGGCCAGTACCTCCAGCCCACCCCGAAGCACGCGCCCATCGTCCGCTACGTCGAGCCCGCCGAGTTCGACCGCTACCGGGATGCGGGGCTCGAGATGGGCTTCAAGTACGTGGCGAGCGGGCCCCTGGTGCGGTCGAGCTACCGCGCTGCGGAGGCGTTCCTGCAGGGGATCCTTCGACCGGCCCAGGGCTCCGCCGGCGGGGAGGCCTCCACCGACGACGAAGCCCCCTTCACCGACGCCTTCGGCCGCAAGCGGCGGCTGATGGTCGTCGACTGAGCCCGCCGGGGGCTTCCGAGCTTCGAGCTGACCGAAGGGTGACCGAGATGGAAGAGGTTCCGAGCGCTGCCCGACGCACCCCCCCCGGACCCGGGGGCGCCGACCGAACCCCGGGCGCGGACGCCATCCCGGGGACCGGCGAGCCGCTGCCCCTGCTCCGGGTGCTCGGCCCCGACGGCGGCACGATGCGACCCATCTCCGGGGAACCAGCGGCCCGTCGGGAGCTCTTCGTCGCCATGCTTCGCGCCCGGTTGGTGGAAGAGCGGCTCCGGAGGTTGAGCCGGGAAGCCTGGATCGGTTTCGTCCCGACCACCTTCGGCGAGGAAGCGGCCCTGGTGGCGAGCGTCGATGCCCTCGGTGACGACGCCTGGATCTTTCCGAGCCCTCGGGACCGGGGAGCGCTCCTTGCCCGGGGGATCGGCTTCGAGCCCTTGGCCGACCAGCTGTTCGGAAATGCCGACGACCCTCAGAAGGGGCGGCAGATGCCGGGCGTCCTCGGCAGCCGCGGGCATCGGATCGCCTGCCCGAGCGCCCCAGGGGGCACCCAGCTCACCCACGCCACCGGCTTCGCCTGGGCGGGAAAGCTCAAGGGGGCCGAAGGGCCCGTCGGCGCGTTGTTCGGCCCCGGGGAGGCGACCTCGAGCGACTTCCACACCGCCCTCAACTTCGCCGCCGTCCATCGGGTGCCGGTGGTCTTCGTCGGCCGCAGCGTCCCGGGGGCCGAAGGCGGCGACGGCGGAGGCCTCGCGCGGCGGGGGATCGCCTACGGCGTTTCGGCGCTACGGGCCGACGGCGGGGATGCCCTGGCGGTCCAGCAGGTGGTCGGGGAAGCCGGTGAGCGCGCCCGAGCGGGACACGGGCCCACCCTGGTCGAGCTCGTCGTCGAGCGCCTCGGCGATGCCGCCCTGGACGGGCCGGCGGATCCCCTGACCCGCCTGCGGGTCCACCTGGGCAGGGAAGGTCTCCTCGACGATGCCCAGGAGCGGGAGCTCCGGGAGGGTATCAAGGCCGAGCTTCAATCCGCCCTCGAGTCCGCCGCCCAGAAGGCGGCGCCGCCCTTGGCCAGCCTGTTCGACGACGTCCAGGCGGACCGCCCGAACCATCTGCGGGAGCAGCTCGCGGGCCTCGAGGCCCAGGGCGAGGACGGCCGAGGCCGAGGCCGAGGCTGAGGCTGAGGAGACCGCCAACATGCCCGAGATGAATCTGGTCCAGGCGATCCACGACGCCCTCGCCCACGAGATGCGCCGGGACGACGACGTCGTCGTCCTCGGGGAAGACGTGGGGAAGGTCGGCGGCGTCTTTCGGGTGACCGCCGGGCTCTATGACGAGTTCGGCGAACGCCGGGTGATCGACACGCCCCTCGCCGAAGGAGGGATCGTCGGCACGGCCATCGGGATGGCCCTCTACGGGCTCCGACCGGTGCCGGAGATCCAGTTCGCCGACTTCATCTACCCCGCCTTCGACCAGCTCGTCAGCGAGGCGGCGAAGATGCGTTACCGATCGGGGGGCGAATACACGGTGCCGATGGTCGTGCGCACGCCCTTCGGCGGGGGCATCAAGGGCGGGCTCTACCACTCCCAGTCCCCGGAGGCGCTGTTCATCCATACCCCCGGGCTCAAGGTGGTCTGCCCGTCGAACCCCTACGACGCCAAGGGCCTCCTGCTCTCGGCGATCCGGGACGAAGACCCGGTGCTCTTCTTCGAGCCGAAACGGGTCTACCGGGCGGTCAAGATGGACGTGCCGGCGGGGGACTACACCGTCCCGCTCTCCGAAGCGAAGGTCGTTCGGGAAGGCCGGGACGTCACCGTCGTGGCCTGGGGCGCGATGCTCTTCGAGGCCCTCGACGCCGCCGAGCGGGTGGCCGGGAACGACGGGGTCAGCGCCGAGGTGATCGACCTCCGCACCCTGTGGCCCCTCGACGCGGACACGGTGGTGGAAAGCGTGCGGAAGACCGGCCGCCTGGTCGTGGTCCACGAGGCGCCCCGCACCTGCGGTTTCGGCGCCGAGCTCGTGTCGACGGTGACCGAGAAGGCCTTCCTCCATCTCGAGGCGCCTCCGGCGCGGGTGACGGGCTGGGATACCCCCTTCCCCTATGCCCTGGAAAACGAGTACCTCCCCCTCGCCAGCCGCATCGCGCCGGCCCTGGTCGAGACCGCCCGCTACTAGCGGCCCCGCCGCTGGCAGCAGGGCTCCACGCCCGAAGAAGATCCATGGCCCTCTACGAGTTCAAGCTGCCGGACATCGGCGAAGGCGTCACCGAAGGCGAGATCGTCGAATGGCACGTCGCCCCCGGCCAGTCGGTCCGGGAAGACGATCCGATGGTCGAGGTGATGACCGACAAGGCGACGGTGACCATCGGCGCGCCGAAGGACGGGACGATCCAGGAGACCCGTTTCGGCGTCGGGGACATCGCCCCGGTCGGGGACGTGCTCGTCGTGCTCGACGTCGGGGGGGCCGACAACACCGACGACACCGCGCCGGCGGACGCGCCCTCCGGTCCCGCCGGCGAAGGCGGCCGGGAGACGCCGGCGGCAGCCGGGCCATCGACCTCTGCTGGCGCGGTGACGACCCCGACGGGGACCGCCACCGGGGCCGAGCACCCCCCGGGGGAGCCCCCCGCTGCCCCCGCCCGGCCGGCGCCGGTCGCCGGGAGCGGGGCCACGGCGGTCGGCGATCTCCAGGACCGGCTGCCGGGGACAGAGCTCCCGGGACCGCCGTCCGTGGAACGGGGAGCCCAGGCCGGCCCGAGCCAGGGCGCGCAGCGGGTCAACGGTCAGGTCGGCAACGGCCCGGGGAGCCGCACGCCGGGGAGCAACGGCAGCGGCCAGGGCACCTTCGTCGAAAAGCCCCTCGCGACGCCGGCGACCCGGAAGCTCGCCCGGGACCTCGACGTCGATCTCCGCACCGTGCCCCCGACCGGCGACGGGGGCCGCGTGACCAAGGAAGACGTCGAGCGCGCCGCCTACGCCGGGGGCCGGCTCGCCCGGCAGGACGACGGGCCGGCCGCCTCCGGGCCGGCCGCGTCGCCCCCGTCCGGGGCCGCCGCACCCGCGAGCCCCTCCTCCGGCCCCGACGGCCAGGCGAAGGCCCCGGGCCAAGCGCCGGGTACCGCGGCCACCCGGGCGCCGGTCGTCATCACCCCCCCGAAAGGCGACGCCGCCGCCCTCGAAGACCGGAAGCCCTTCGTCGGCATCCGCCGGAAGATCGCCGAGCGGATGCAGACGGCGAAGAACACCGCCGCCCACTTCACCTTCGTCGAGGAATGCCACGTCGACCGGCTCGTCGCGTTGCGAAAGCGGATGAAGCCCGTGGCGGCGGAGCAGGGGGCCACGCTGACCTTTCTGCCCTTCATCGTGAAGGCGGTGGTCGCCGCGCTCCGAAAGTTCCCGGTGTTGAACAGTGCCCTCGACGAATCGACCAACGAGCTCGTCTACCGGCGCTACTACGACGTCGGCATCGCCGCCCAGACCGACCAGGGGCTGATGGTGCCCGTGCTCCGGGGCGCCGACCGCCTGAGCCTCGTCGAGATCGCCAAAGAGCTCGCCCGGCTCGGGGAGGGCGCCCGGAACGGCACCCTGTCCCCCGGTGAGCTCTCCGGATCGACCTTCACCATCACCTCCCTCGGGAAGACCGGGGGCCTCTTCGCCACCCCGGTGCTGAACTTCCCGGAGGTCGGCATCCTGGGGATCCACCAGATCAAGGAGCGCCCCGTGGTGCGGGACGGGGCGATCGAAGTGGGGCAGGTGATGCTCCTCAGCCTCTCCTTCGACCACCGGATCGTGGACGGGGCGGTGGGCGCCGAGTTCGCCTACGAGATCATCGGCCTGCTGGAAGACCCGGACCGGCTCTTCCTCGAGATGTCGTGACCGATGATCGGGACGATGTGACCGCCGGCGACGACCGAGAGGAGGCCCCCGGCGACCAGGGGGGCCGGCGCGTCGACGGAACGACGGAGCCCCCGGGCGCCCCAGCCGACGAAGC
>DAPKRP010000014.1:0-1625 GCA_031800515.1 Polyangiaceae bacterium LLY-WYZ-14_1
GGCGCGAGCGGGGACGACCCGACGGATCGGGACGAGGCGGGAGGTCCCCTCGGCGGGCCCGTCGCCGACGTCGCCCTCGACCCCGCCCAGTTCCCCGTGCCGACGGCTCAGGAGCTCGACCGACTCGAGCCCCTGGGGGCCGCCAACCCGGACCCGGTCTTCCTGCTGCCGGCGGCGGAGGTGACCGCCGCCCGGGAGGTGGGTGCCGGAGGGGCCCACCTCGCCCTCGAGCTGCGGCTCGGGGGCGGGTCCCTACGGGCCTTCTGGCCAAGCTTCCGTCAAACCGGGGCCGGCGTGGGCGCCGGAGTCCCCGTTCGGGGGGATACCGCCAGCGACGCCGAGGCGGGCCTCCTCGTCGGCGCCCGCCTCGACCTGGTCGGACATCTGTCCGCCGACGGCTACCGCGGGGGGGACCAGGTCGAGCTCCGGGTCAGGAATATCGACCGAGCCGCCGTTGGGGCCTTCGGCGCTTGAACCCGTCGGCGCCTTGTTGCATCCGACTACCGGTGGAGGGCGACCCCCTCTCAAGCTCGCCACCGAGCCGTCGAGGAGACCCCCGTGTCGCACCGTATCCCCCTCCTTCCCGTGGCCCTCGCCACCGCCCTCGCCGCGGCCCTCCTAGCCACGGTCCCCGGGACCGCCGCTGCGCAGACCGACCCGCCCGAGCAGGTCGATTCCGACGTGAAGGGCATCGTGGGGCTCGGCCTGATCGGGGCGGAGCTCGGCTTCGTCATCCCGGCCGCGGCCGGGCTCCACGAGACCTGGGCCTTCATCGTCTTTCCCGTGGTCGGCGCGGTCGGCGGCGGCCTGGCCGGCCACTATCTGATCGAAGAGAACAACGCGACGGAGGTGGCCGTCGCGATGCTGGCGACGGGTCTGGCCCTGGTCATCCCGGCGACCGTGCTGACCGCCAAGTTCACCTCCTACGACCCGAGCCGGGATGAGCCGCCGCCTCCCCCCGGCGGTCCGGCTGCCGCCGACCGGGAAGGGGCGGCGCCGGGGGAGCGCCTCGCACGCCGGCTTCCTTCCCCTCCGGCCAGGCTCCGACCCGCCGACCTTCTGGCCCGGAGCGGCATGCTGCGCTTGGCCCCGGATGGGCTGCGCCTCGGGGTACCGGGCCTGCACGTACGCCCCGACCTGGACCGCTCCGAGGCGGATCTCTACGGGATCGACCAGCGCGTCGTCGTGCACCTGCCGCTGTTCAGCGGCTCGTTCTGAGAGGAAGGGGCGAAGACGGCCTCCGAGGCGACGGCAAAGCGCGGCATCCGGCCCCTGCTGTCCCGGGTCCGGGAGACGATCCACCGGCGGCGCCTGTTTCCCCGGGGCGTCCGGATCCTGGTCGCCTGTTCCGGGGGTCCCGACTCGGTGGCCCTCACCCATGCCCTCCATCGGCTCTCGCCCCTCCTCGGGCTCGACCTGGTGGTGGCCAGCGTCGACCACGGGCTGCGTCCGGAGGCGGCGGCGGAGGTCGTCTCCGTCCGGCGACTGGCCGAGGCGCTCGGCCTCGACTTCCGGCCTCTGGAGGTGCGGATCCCCCCCGACCGCTCGACGATGGCGGCCGCCCGGGACGCCCGCTATGCGGCGCTCCGCCGGGCTGCCGAGCAGGTCGGCGCCGCCCGTATCGC
>DAPKRP010000015.1:0-6311 GCA_031800515.1 Polyangiaceae bacterium LLY-WYZ-14_1
GGCGGGATGACGTTCGGGTTGGGGTTGGCGACCTGGATCCCGGCGAAGACGTCGAGCTTCGGGTAGGCGCGGGCGCGGGCCGCTTCCGCCCGCCGCCCCTGAGCCTCGATCGCGGCGGCCACCGCCTGGAGCTCGGCGCGGGCCGCGAGGGCCCGGTCGACCAACGCGTCCGGCGAGGCGTCGGGAAGCTCCGGCGTCCGGTCCAGGTCGTCGCCCACGGCATAGCGGCGGGGGTCCCGGTCGAGGCGCGCGAGGACGAGGAGGCTGCGGCTGGCGACGTCGTAGGCGCCGCGGGCCCGGGCGACGAGCTCGCCGATCTGGGCTTCCTGGCTGCGGGCGGCCAGGACGTCCGCCTCCGTCGCGAAGCCTCCCCGGGCGAGCGCCTCCACCTGCGCCCGCTGGGCGCCGGCCTGGGCGACCGCCGACTCGGCGACGGCGAGGGCCGCCCGGGCCTCGACCCACCGCCAGTAGGCCTCTTCCGCCCGCGCCCGGACGTCCGCCTGCGCCGCCTGGACCTCGAGGCGTTCCCGCTCCCGCTGGGCCTCCGCCGAGCGGACCAACGGGAGCACCCGAAAGACCTCGTCCGTCAGGGGGAGCACGACCCGGGCTTCGAAGCGGCTCTGATCCCGGGGGATCTCGATGGTCGCCTGAGCCCCCCCGGGGATGCCGATGGTGCCGTCCGGGAAGCCGTCGACCCGTCGGTAGGAGGCGGTGAGGTCGAGCCGTGGCCAGAGCGCCGCTTTGATCTCCCGGATCGCGGCGACGGCGGCCGTCGATCGGGCCCGGGCCTCCTCGACGGTGGGCGCCGCGGCGAGGGCGCGCCGGACGACCTCGTCGGCGGAGAGGGACCCGTCCCCCTCGGCCAGCTCCGGCTCGAGGGCGTAGCCCGCCGGGGGGTCCGGAGGCGGCGGAGGCTGGGCCGCCGAGGTCCCGGGGACGAGGAAAGCCAGCCCGACGAGGACGAGGACGAGGGCACGGAGGCCGCGACGGATCGGGATGCTGCTGCGGGTCGTCATGACGCGGTCTTTCGGAAGGCGCGAACGGCGAGCCCCGTCGTCGAGGCGGCCAGGAGGGTCAGGGTCAGCAGGTTCGGCCAGAGCTCCCAGGGCTCGGCCCCGCGAAGCAGGGAGGCCCGGACGAGCTCCTGGAAGTGGCGAAGCGGATTCACCCAGGCGATCGCCTGCAGCCAGTCGGGCATCCCGCGGACCGGCGTGAGCACCCCGGAGAGCAGCACCGCCGGTACGACGAAGAGAAATCCGCCCATGAAGGCCTGCTGCTGGGTCCCGCTCACCGTCGAGATGGACAGCCCGATACCCAGGAGGGAGACGATGTAGAGGGCGGTGACGGCGAACACCCCGCCGAGGCTGCCGACGAGGGGCACGGCGAAGAGCCACGTGCCCACCCCGATCGCCAAGAGGAAATCGAACAGCCCGATGCCAGCGAAGGGAATGAGCTTCCCGGCCAGGTAGACCCAGGGCGGGATGGGGGTGACCATCACCTGCTCCAGGGTCCCCCGCTCCCGCTCCCGGGCGAGACCCATCGCCATCACCACGGTCGTCACGATCATCAGCAGGAGCCCCGCGATGCCCGGCACCATGGTGCGAGCGGTTTCGAGACCCGGATTGAAGAGCACCCGGGTCTCGACCCGGAGAGCAGCCGCGCCGGTCCCCCCCATCCCGGAAGCGGCCCCCGCGGCGGCTCGGTGCTGAAAGAAGCGATTGATGGCGTCGACCGCGACGGTGCTCCGGTTCGGGTCGCTGCCGTCGACCAGGGCCTGCACCCGGGCGGGCTCTCCCCGGCCGAGGGACCGGGCAAAGCCGTCCGGGAGGTGGACGACGACCGCCGTCTCGCCCCGACGGAGGGTGTCTTCCGCGGCACCCATGGAGGCGGCGGGCGCCCCCGCGATCAAGGTCTGGTCGGCGAGGAGCTCGCGGAGGTGGTCCCGGCTCGCCCGGGTATGGTCCCCGTCGACGACCGTCGTGGGCACCCGGTCCACCTCGAGGTCGACGACCACCCCGAACACCAGCAGCTGGATGGTGGGGGCGACGAGGAGGAGGGCGAGCATGCGTCGGTCCCGAACCGTCTGGAGGAGCTCCTTCCGCACGACGGCACCGAGCTGCCGGAGCCGGCGTCGTGCCCGTCGCGGCCGGGCCGGTCGGCTCGGGATGGTCCGGTGGGTCGGCGGCCCCTCCCCCATCACGCCACCTCCCGGCGGAAGCGCGCGGTGGCGATGGCGAGCATGGCCAGGGCGAAGAGCACGAGGCCGAGCAAGGGGAGCCCGAGCTCCGCCGGACCGTTGCCCCGGAGCAGCACCCCCCGCAGCACGTCGATGAAATAGCGGGCGGGCACGATGGTGGTCAGCCATCGGATCACCGTCGGCATGTTCGCGATGGGGAAGATGAAGCCCGACAGCAAGATCGAGGGCAGCAGCGAGCTGAAGGCGGCGACCTGGGTCGCGACGAGCTGGTCCCGGGCGATGGTCGAGATCAGGAGCCCCTGGCCGAGCATCCCGGTCACGAAGAGCACGGTCGCCAGGAACAGGGTCGCCGGGTCCCCGCGGAAGGGCATGCCGAAGACCCACATCCCGACCGCCAGCACCAGCAGAGAGGCGACCAGGCCGAGCCCCAGATACGGCAAGAGCTTGCCCAGGATGATCTCGAGGCGGCTCACCGGGGTGGCGAAGAGCTGCTCCATCGACCCCTGCTCCCATTCCCGGGCGACGGTCAGGGCGGTCAGCATCACCGCGACGATCGCGACCACGTAGGCGGTGATGCCGGGCACGATGTAATAGACGCTCTCGCCGGCGGGATTGAAGAAGGTCGAGATGCGGACGGCGTAGGGAGCGGGGTCCGTGGGCCGGGGCGGTGCGCCGAAGACGGACCCGTTTCCCAGGGCGCTAGCGATGGCGCTGACCTTCGCCTGGGTCTGGGTGGCGACGGTCCCCTCGACCCCGTCGGTCAGGAGCTGGAGGGTGACCGGAAGGCCCCGGGCTCGGTCCGCGCCGTAGCCCCGGGGCAGCACGACGACGCCGCTGACCGCGCCGACCCTCATCCGGGCGAGGGCGGCGGCTTCGTCATCGGGGTCGGCGACGACGTCGATCTCGCCGGAGGCGGCGAGCTCCCGGCGGAAGCGACGGCTCGCCGCCGTCCGGTCCCGGTCGACCACCACGACCGGGATCTCGTCGACGTCGAAGGTCACGCCGTAGCCGAAGGCGAGGAGCATCACCACCGGCATCCCGAGGGCGAGATAGAGCGTCCGGGGATCCCGTTGGACGTGGAGGAGCTCTTTTTCCGCCAGCGCCCAGACCCGCAGCCAGGTCCGCATCACGAGGCGCCCCGAGCTCGTCCCCCGCCCTCGTGGGCTTCCACGGCGGCGACGAACACGTCTTCCAGGGTGGACAGGACCCGACCGGGGACGAGGGAGGTCTTGAGGCCGCGGGGCGTATCGAGGGCGACGAGGCGGCCGGCGACCATCATGCCGATCCGGGCGCAGTACTCCGCCTCGTCCATGTAATGGGTGGTGACGAAGACCGTCGTCCCGCCCTCGGCGAGCTCGCGGATCAGCCTCCAGAAATCCCGCCGAGCGTCCGGGCCGACCCCGGCGGTGGGCTCGTCCAGGAACACGATCTCGGGCTGGTGGAGCATCGCCGCCGCCAGGGCGACCCGCTGGCGGATGCCGCCGGGGAGGGTGCCCGTCGTGACCTCCTGGACGTCCCCGAGGTCGACCTGCTGGAAGAGCGCGTCGACCCGGCGCCGGGTCTGCGCCTCGGACAGGCCGTAGGCGCCGGCGAAGAACCGAAGGTTCTCGATCACCGGAAGGTCGAGGTAGAGGCTGAAGCGCTGGGACATGTAGCCGATGGCCGCCTTGACCCCATCCGGGTCTCGCTGGACGTCGCTTCCCGCGACCACGGCCCGGCCCTCGCTCGGCGCGAGGAGCCCGCAGAGCATCTTGATGGTGGTCGACTTCCCGGCGCCGTTGGCGCCGAGGTACCCGAAGATCTCTCCCCGCTCGACGTGGAAGGAGACGTCCCGGACGGCGGTGAAATCGCCGAATCGGCGGGTCAGGCCCTGCACCTCGATCACCGGGTCCCGGGGTCCTTCGGCTGGCTCGGTGCTGGCGCTCCGCGGCCCGGACCGCGGGATGGCCTCGTCCGTCCGCCGGCTCATGCCGCCTCCCCGGGGCCGCCGCGACCAAGGGCCGGCGCCCGCCCCCGGGCAGAGCCCGCGGCCACCCGGACCAGGAACAGGTCCTCGAAGGTCGGCCGGGCCGGGCGGAGCGCCGCATCGAGGCCGGCGAGATCGGAGCGAAGCTGCTCCCCGCCGCCGGGGGCGACCAGGACCCCCAGCCGCTCCCCCGCCGGGGAGGCAGCCACCACGTAGGGCGCGGCGTCGAGCACCCGGTGGACCGCCCGGCGGTCCGCGGCGTCGACCTCCCAGGCCTCCTCGTCGAGCCCGGCGACCAACGCCGCCGGGGCCCCCTCGGCGAGGAGGACCCCGTCGTGCATCAGCCCCACCCGGTGGCAGCGTTCCGCCTCGTCCATGTACGAGGTGGTGACGACGACGGTCATCCCCTGGTCGACGAACTCGTAGACCAGCTCCCAGAGCTCCCGGCGGCTGACCGGGTCGACGCCGTTGGTCGGCTCGTCCAGGAGCAGGACCCGGGGCTCGTGGAGGAGCGCGCAGGCGAGGGCGAGCTTCTTGTACATGCCCCCGGAGAGCTTGCCCGCCGGTCGGTCTTCGAAGGGGGCGAGGCGGGTGATGCCGAGGAGCCGGGCCCGACGCTCTTCGAAGACCGCCCGGGGCAGGGCGAAGAGCCGCCCGAAGAAGCGCAGGTTCTCGGCGATGCTGAGGTCCCGATAGAGGCTGAACTCCTGGGGCATCAACCCGAGCTGCTCCCGCACCGCGCCGCCCCCGAGGGGGCGTTCCCCCCGGACCCGGAGCTCCCCCCGGCTCGGGCGAAGGAGCCCGGCGAGGAGACGCATGGTGGTGGTCTTCCCGGCGCCGTCGGGTCCGACGAGCCCGTAGAGCTCCCCCCCGGCCACGCGGAGGTCGACGCCCCGGAGCGCTTCGACGGCGCCGAAGGAGCGCGCGAGCCCGGTGGCCTCGATCATCGGCGGCGCTCCGGCGGCGGGTTCCTTCGTCATCGGCCCGCCTCCCGGGCGAGCTCGACCTCCCGCACCGCTGGGGACGGGGGGCTCGTGCCTCGGCGGGGAAGCTCGGACCGGGTCGGCCCCCGGCGCGCCGCCCGGGCGCCGGTTCCCGGGCGTAGGGTGACCTCGACGGGCATCCCGGGCCGAAGCGCGTGCTCCGGATTGTCGAGACGCACCTCGACGGGGAAGACCAGCCGGTCCCGGTCGGAGCGGGTCTGGATGTTCCGTGGGGTGAAGGCGGCCTCCGGCGCCACCGTGACGACCTGGCCCTGAAACGGCCGGTCCGGAAAGGCGTCGGCCCGCACGTCGGCGGTCATCCCGGGCTCGACCAGGGCGAGCTCGTGGTTCGGCACGTAGACGATGACCTCGACCTCGTCGAGGGCGACCACCCGGGCGACGGGTCGCCCGGGGGAGAGCATCTCCCCGACCTCGAAGAAGACCTCCTCGACGACCCCACCCGTGGATGCCCGCACCAGGCATTCGTCGACGTCGAGCCGGGCGCGGTCGACGACGGCCTGGGCGACCGCCTGGGCGCGCTCGGCCGCGGTCGCCGTCGAGCGGGCGGCCTGCGCCTGTGCCGCGACGGCCTGGGAGCGGGAGCGAAGGGAGGTGACGTCGGCCTCGGCGGCCTCGAGCTCGGCGGCGAGGTGCTCGGCGCTGGTGGTGGCCTGGTCCCTCCGGGAGGCCGTGGCGTATTCCCCGAGCCGGGCGACCCGCTCCGCCTCCCGCTCCGCGAGGGCCCGCCGGGCGGCGAGGGCATCGACCCGTTCCGCGGCGGCCCGGGCGCTCACGCTGGCGGCGCGTCGCTCGGCCCCCGCCCCCTCCGCCTGGGCGGCCTGGGCGCTGGCGCGGGCCTCCGTCTCGGCCAGCCGCGCCTCCGCCTCCGCCAGGAGGGCCCTCGGCAGATCGCAGTCGAGCTCGGCGAGGATCTGCCCCGGCTCGACCAGGTGCCCCTCGTCGACCAGGAGCCGCACGACGCGGCCGCCGACCCGAGAGGTGAGGTCCGTCTCCGTGCCCTCGACCACGCCGGAGCTCCAGGGGGGTCCCTCCGCCTCCCGCTGCTGCTGGTAGAGCTTCACACCGAGGGCGGCGAGGAGCGCCACCGTCACCAAGCTCAACGGGATCAGAAGTCGTCGCATGCGCGGACGGGCCTTTCCTTCGG
>DAPKRP010000016.1:0-3477 GCA_031800515.1 Polyangiaceae bacterium LLY-WYZ-14_1
AGAGCGGGCTTTCCCGCGACCGTGATCGCCAACGCCCACCTCGCCACGCTGCGGGCGGGGATGGCCCAGGCCGTCGACGGGGGAGCCCGGGTCGCGTTCCCCGATGTGACCCGGAAACCCCATGCCCTCCGCCTGGGGGAAGAGTTTCGGAGCGGCGCTTGCCATGCCGGCTCCTACGAGACGAGCCTGGTCCTCGCCGCGCGCCCGGCCCTCGTGCGGACCGACGAGGCGGCGGCGCTTCCGGACAACCCCATCTCCCTTTCCCGGGCGATTCGGGACGGGAAGAAGACCTTCGTCGAGGCCGGCGGCCCCGATGCGTATTTCGGCTGGCCGTCCCAGGCCACGGAGGCGCAGGGTCACGCGCTCTATCGTTCGCTGGCCGCGATCTTTGCCGATGCCGCCCGCGCCCTCCTTTAGGCGACCCTCTCAGGCAGGGGGACTAAGGCAGGGGGACTAGGCGGCTCCCCGAATCCAGGCCTCGCCGAGGCGCTGCACCGCGCGGCCCCGGGGGTCCAAGGTGCGTCGCACCTCGTCCGGCAGCGTGGCGAGGGGAACCTCGTGGCCCGTGGGGACGAACAGCTCGTCCCAGGTGTGGACCGGCTCGGCGGGCGGGGGGTGGACCAGCCGCCCATCGAGGCGCGCCTCGAAGGCCTCGGAATAGCCGTCTGGCCAGGCGAGGGCGACGGCGTAGACCCGGGCCGCGGAAAGACCTTCGGCGATCCGGGCCTCCGGAAGGGCCGCGTAGAGGCGCCGCACCAGGGGCCCCACCGGTCGGTCGTGGGAGGTCTGCCGGACCCCCGGGGCCCCTCCCAGGGCATCCACCACCAGACCGGAGTCGCTGGCGAAGGCCGCGACGCCGGCGATCCGGGCGATCTGCCGGGCCCGGAGGGCGGCGCTCGATGCGAAGGAATCACCGGCCCCCTCCGCGCCGGGGAGCTGGAGCTCGTCGCTCCCGACCGCGGAGCGAACCAGGGGTCGCACGAGCCCGAGGAGCTCCGGATCCCGGTCGGTCGCGACCACGACCCGTTCGGTGGGTGCGCGCAGTGCCATGACCGACGAAGCTGGGGTTGCCGCGCGCCCAGGAACACCCCGGACCTTGCTACGATGGTTCCGACGGCGCGGCGTGGGTCGCCCCCGGGCTCGGCGGGGGTAGCTCGGGGGGACCGGCCCGGTCGGACCGGAGCTCGGCGGAGAAGACGTCGAGGAAGGTGGCGACCGCGGCGTCCATCACCTCCTCCAGGCCTGGCCTGGGCCGGCCGTCCATCTCGGCGGAGAGGCTGGTGACCCCGCGATCCGCGATGCCGCAGGGCACGATGAGCCCGAAGTGGGGCATGTGCGGGTGCACGTTCAGGGCGATGCCGTGCATGGTCACCCAGCGACTGATCCGAACGCCCACCGCACCGATCTTGCGCGTCCCCTCGACCCACGCTCCGTTCAGGCCCTCGACCCGCCCGGCGTCCACGCCGAAGCGGGCCACGGTGCCGATCATCCACCGTTCCAGGTCGCCGACGTAGCGACGCACGTCCCGCCGGTCCGGGGACAGGTCGAGGATCGGGTAGGCGACGAGCTGGCCGGGGCCGTGGTAGGTGACGTCGCCGCCGCGGCCGGTCTCGTGGAGCTCCACGCCCAGGCGGTCGAGCTCGTCCCGGGACCGCAGGAGGTGGGCGGCCTTGGCCCCCCGGCCGAGGGTGATCACCGGGTCGTGCTCCAAAAGGAGCAGGGTGTCCGGGATCGTTCCGGCTTGCCGAGCCTTGACCAGGCGCTCTTGAAGGCGATGGGTCGGGGCGTAGGGAACGCGGCCCAACCGGTGGACCTGGACCGGTCGGCGGGTCCCGCGCCCCGTCGTCCCCGCCGGCGGGCCCTGCGTCGGGGGCTTGCTCACCGCCGGTTCATCACGTGCACCGCCTCTCCGAGGGCGCCCTTGAAGGCCTCCATGGTCGCCTCGGCGAGGGTCGGATGCGTGTGGATGGTCAGGCCGACGTCTTCCGCGTAGGCGCACATCTCCATGGCGAGGGCGCCTTCGGCGATGAGCTCCGAGGCTTCCGGGCCCACCATCGTCATCCCGAGCACCTGGTGGTCGTTCGCATCGACGATGACCTTGACGAACCCGTCGGTCTCGAAGACGGCCATCGCCCGCCCGGAGGCGCCATAGGGAAACTTCCCGACCTTGACCTCTCGTCCCTGAGCCTTCGCCTGGGTCTCCGTCAGGCCCACCGTGGCGACCTCCGGATCGGTGAAGATCGCCGCGGGCATGGCCCGCCAATCCCGCGCCGCCTTGTGACCGGCGATCACCTCGGCGGCGATCTCCCCTTCCTTCGACGCCTTGTGGGCCAGGTAGGGGGCTCCGGTCACGTCGCCGATGGCGTAGACCCCCGGGACGTTCGTCTGGAAGGTGTCGTCGACCAGGATGTGCCCCCGCTCGTCGAGCTTGACCCCGAGCTCTTCGAGCCCGAGCCCCGCCGAGTTCGGGCGGAAGCCGACGGCGACCAACACCTTGTCCCCGTCGAGGGAGACCTCCTTGCCTTCGTGCTCGACGACGACCTTCGCCTTGCCGCGCTTGACGTCGAGGCTCTTGGCCTTCGCCTTGAGAAGCACCTTTCCCCCCATCTGCTCGAGGTGCTTCTGGACGACCCGGACGACGTCCTTGTCCACCCCGGGGAGGAGCTGATCCATCAGCTCCACCACCGTCACCTCGGTGCCGAGCTTCTGGTAGACCATGCCGAGCTCGAGGCCGATCACGCCGCCCCCGATCAAGACCATCTTCTTCGGAGCCTCTTGGAGGCTGACCGCCTCCCGAGCGGTGATCACCGTCTTCCCGTCCGGTTCGAAGCCGGGGATGGTGATGGTCGATGCCCCGGTGGCGACGATGATGCCCTTCGTCGCCTCGAAGGTGTTGGTCTCACCCTTCGCGGTGACCTCCACGGTCTTCGGCCCGGTGATGCGGGCGTCGCCGATCAGGGATTCACCGCCGTTCCCCTTGATCAGCTGCCCGACGCCGGTGGTGAGCTTTTTGACGATGCCTTCCTTCCAGGCCTGCATCTTCGGGACGTCGACGTGCACCTTGTCGACGGTGATGCCCATCGCCTCCGAGTGCTGCACCTTGTGGGCGAGGGTGGCGGCGGAGATGAGCGCCTTCGACGGGATGCAGCCCCAGTTCAGGCAGACCCCGCCCAGGTATTCCTTGTCGACGCAGAGCACGCTCTGGCCGAGCTGTCCGAGCCGGATGGCGGCGACGTAGCCACCGGGGCCGGCGCCGATGACGATCGCATCGTAGGTCTTGTGAGCCATGGGAGTTCGGTCCGTGTCCTTCTCGGGCTGGGCCGCTAGCGGCCCCCGGTCGACGGGGGTGCCTCGGCGGCGGCGAGCGCCCGGCGTTGGTCGAGCAAGTGAGGGGGAAGGGGAGCGCGAAAGACGTCGTCGAAGAGCGTCTCTCGCGCGGGAAGGGGACGGGGTTCCACCGCGGCGAGGGCGGCGTCG
>DAPKRP010000017.1:0-3626 GCA_031800515.1 Polyangiaceae bacterium LLY-WYZ-14_1
GGTCCTGGGCCGGTGCCCTCGACCCGGAGACCCCGGTCGGCCAAGAGTGGTGGGCCGACTGGACCGATGACGACCCGGACACCCTCGCCTGTCCGCATTCGGCCGACGCCGTCGTCCCCGTCGAGGACAACATCGTCGCCGATACCACCTGGACGCGGGACGCCTCCCCGAGCTTCACGCCGCCCTGGCTCGATGCCCCGATCTATCGGAATCGCCTCGACCCGGCGGTCGCCCCCCGTCTCCCCTGATCGTCCGGGTCCTCGTCGCGGCCGTCTGCCCCGGGCCGCGGGTCCCGGGCGGTCCGCACCCAGCGGGTCTCCCGGGCCCCCCGAAGCCAGGACCCATAGAGCGGAAGCTTGTCGGCCAGGTAGGCGCCGAGGGCGGCCAGGTCGCCCGCGGGAAGCGTCTCCCGGCCGAAGGCCAGCCAGAGCACCCCGGTGCTCCCCATCACCGTGGCGAGGGACCCGGTGAAGAGGAGGAAGGGGGCCGGGGTGGCGAGCCCCGTCGCCGCGGCCAGCCCGGAGACGGCGCTGCCGGAGGCGAGCCCCCCGACCAGAAGCGCCTGGGGGGGCACCGCCAGGTCGAGGGCGCTCGCGACGAGACGAAGATCCCGACGCCGTACCCCCGCGGCGAGGAGCTTCGGGACGTGACCTCCGAGGGCGGCGAGGTAGCCGTGCTCCCACCGGCGACGCTGGCTCTCGGCGGCCTCGCCGGCCAGGGGCAGGGGGCTGGTGACCAGCACGTCCTCGAGAAAGGCCGGTGGCGTCCCCCGAGCGGACAGCGTCAACCCGAGGACCAGGTCCTCGACGATCTCCCCTCGGGTCTCCGGGGCGTCCCGAAGCAGGGGCCAGGGAAAGGCCATGCCGCTCCCGGTCAGCACCGCGGGGAGTCCCAGCCGGTCCAACCCTCGAAGCCGCAGGTGGTTTTTCACCAGCACGGCGAAGGCGGAGACCCGCCGGGCCGGCGCCGCCTCCGGCGGTGCTTCGAGCAGGTAGCGGGCCTGCACCGGGCGCCCCAGGGCGACGCAGTGGGCCGCCAGGCGGGCCAGCCCGCCGGCGCTGACCCGACAGTCGGCGTCGACGACGACCACCGCCTCCGGCGGATCCGAGGCCAGGGTCTCGACCCCGTGGCTCAAGGCGTAGCCCTTGCCTCGACGGCTCGGGTCCCGGCGCTCGGTGACCTCGGCGCCGGCGGCCCGGGCCTCCGCCGCGGTGGCATCGCTGCAGTTGTCCGCGACGACCAAGATCCGCCCGGCCGGGCCGAGGTCCCCGCGGAGGGCCGCCACCGTGCCTCCGATCGTGCCCGCCTCGTCGTGGGCGGGCACCAGCACCACGAAGCGCGGGGGAGGGCCGGAGGGGACGGCGGCGCGGCGCGGGGGAAAAAAGGCGGCCCCCGCCTCGGCGGCGTAGGTCACGGCGGGGATGGTTCCCGCCGCCGCGAGGGGCATCAGAATCGCGTCGGCGATGGGCACGCGGGAACCTCCGTAAGCGGGCGGGGCGCCCCCCGGGGCCGCGGCGGGCCGCCGGGGTGACGAGGCGGTCACGGATACGGTGACGCGGCCAACGTCCGTTGCCCTTGTACTCGGTAGTTGGTAGCGTCCGCCATGAGCTCCGACCCCGCAACCCGTCACGCCTCTCGCGCCGCAGCCGTCCTCGCGCTGGTGGGCATCGCCCAGGCCTGCGGCGCCTGCGGCGGGGGCAGCGCGTCCCCCCGGTCCGGGACGACCACGCCGGCGGGCTCGGAAAGCTCGGCGTCCGGGGTTGCCCCCGGGGACGAGCCGGGGGACGACGACGACGACGACGGGGCGACGGCCTACCTGGCCCCCGCCGCCCCCGGCCCGGCTCTCCCGGCGCCACCGGAGGCTCCTTTTCCCCTGGGGACGAACCTCGGTCTGCCCGAGGATTGGGACACGACCCAGCCCTTCGTCGACGCCTTCAAGACCTCCCGGTCCTGGATCAGCGGGCACACGGACGGCAGCTGGAGCGACGGCCGCACCGTGGCGACGGACGACCGGGGCTGGGTCGCCCGACTGCGCCGGAATCAGATCGCCCGCACCGTCCTGCTGACCGAGCTCCCGGAGGTGCGGACGGGCGCCTACACCCTGCTCTGGAAGGGCCGCGGAGAGCTCGGCGTGGGGGGCAGCCTGGTCGACGCGGAACAGGTCGAGATGGGCGATCACCGGGCGACGGTGCCCATCGTGCGGAGCGACCCTGCCGGCCTCCTGGTCGTCGAGATCACCGCGACGGACCCGAGGGATCCCATCCGGGAGATCCGGCTCCTGCCCCCCGGGGGGAGCTGCGAGGGCGACCCGGCCCGGTTCTGCGCCGGGCACTCGGACTGCCCCGGCCAATGCCTGCCCTTCGTCGACACCTACCGGCGGCGACCCTTCCACCCGGACTTCCTCGCCGCCCTCCGCCCCTTCGCCGGGCTCCGGTTCATGGATTGGATGAAGACGAACGAGCCGGAGCATCCGAGTTTCCCGGACCGCCCGGTGCCGGAGGACGCCCGGTGGAACGTCGCCGGGGTGCCCATCGAGGTGATGGTCGCCCTGGCGAACCAGACCGGGCGGGAACCCTGGTTCTGCCTGCACCATACCTGGGGGCCGGAGGACGTTCGCGCCTTCGGCGCCCTGGTCGGGGAGGCCCTCGACCCGGAGCTTCGGGTCTGGGTCGAGCTCTCCAACGAGGTCTGGAACTTGCGCTTCCCCCAGGCGCGCCTCGCCGCCGAGCAAGGCGGCGAGGCCAACCTCGGCGAAGGAGACCGCTTCCGCGGTCAGCTCCGCTGGTACAGCCAGCGGGCGGTCGCGCTCTTCGAGGCCTTCGAAGAGGGCTTCTCCGACCGGGAGCGCACGCGGCGGGTACTGTCCGGCCAGGCGGCGAATCCCTGGGTCGCCGAGCAGATGCTCGCCCACCGGCAGGCCCACCGACAGGTCGATGTTTTGGCGATCGCCCCCTACTTCGGCCCGGCCGTTCGCCCGGATGAGGTCGACGACATCCTCGGGATGGGGGTCGACGGGCTCTTCGAGGCCACCCGGACCACCTACCTCCCCGAGGCCGCGGAGCGGATGGCGCGCCACCAGGCGCTCGCCCAGGCCCATGGCCTCGAGCTCGTCGCCTACGAAGGGGGGCAGCACCTCGTGGGCGTCGCCGGCGCCGAGAACGACGACCGACTCACCGCCCTGCTCCAGCGCTACAACCGGGATCCCCGGCTGGCGGACGTCTACCTGCGCTACCTCGCCGCCTGGGAAGAGGCCGGGGGCGGCCTGTTCATGCACTACACCCTCGCCGGGCGGCCGACGAAATGGGGCAACTGGGGGGCCCTCGAGCACGTCCGACAGCCGCCGGCGGAGGCGCCCAAGTACCGGGCGTTGATCCGTTTCGCCGGCCTCGCCGGGGACTGACCCCGCGCCGCCGGTCCCAGGGACCTGCGCCCCGGGGCCGGAGGCGTTTTCCGGCCTACCCGAAGGTCGTCCGGGTCGGTGCCTGCGGAGCGGACTCCGGCTACCCTGCCGCGACCCATGTCCGGCCCGGACCAGGAGGAGGCGAGCCCGAGCAAGACGCAGCCGCTGTTCGCCTATGCGGCGGCGGAGGTCGTGCGGCAGCGGGGAGGCGCGCGGGGACGGGGAG
>DAPKRP010000018.1:0-2112 GCA_031800515.1 Polyangiaceae bacterium LLY-WYZ-14_1
GTCCCTACAGGAAGACATCGACCGCTTCGTCGACGACCTGCCGCCAGACGCCTCGGACCGTTTCGTCGCCGAGACCCGGCTCGAGCGGCGGGATTGCGGCAGCTGCCACCGGGGCTTCGACCCCCTGGCCTACGCCTTCGAGCGCTTCGACTTCCGGGGCGCCTACCGGGACCGAGACGAGTACGGGAACGAGCTGCGCACGGACGGCTGGTTCCCCGCCGGGCTGGCCGGGGATCCGACCCAGGAAGCCCCCTACGAGGGCGTCGACGATTACCTCGAACTGCTTCGGGGGAGCCCGCGGGCCCAGCGCTGCTTCGTCCGGCGCCAGGTCGAATACGCCCTCGGGGCCCGTCTGGACCGAGACCAGGACCCGATCATCGACCTCTTCCGGGACGAGCTCGGCGCCGGCGAGGGAACCTGGGAGGCCCTGCTTCGGGTGCTGGTGGTGGACGATCTCTTCCGGGCGATGCCCGTCCAGAGGAGGAACGGACGATGATGAGCAGCAAGCGACACCTTTCCCGCCGAACCTTTCTCCGGGGTGCCGGCACGGTGGCCATCGGCCTCCCCTTCCTCGAGGAGATGGTCCGGGGCCGGGTGGCGGCCGCCGGGGGGGATCCGCCTCCGCCGGACCGGCTGATCACCCTGTTCTTCGGCCTCGGCCTCGACCCGGACTGGCAGAAGGACTTCTCCGGTGCCCTCGAGCCCCTGGAGCCCTTCGCGTCGAAGATGGCGCGCTGCTCGGTGAACGTGCGCCAGGGCTCCGCCGGCGGCGCCCACTGCAACACGTCCGCGGTCATCTTCGTCGGGGAAGAGCAAGAGAGCGTCAACGTCGCCGGAGGGCCCTCCATCGACCAGTACCTGCGGCGGGAGATCGACCCCGCCGCCGCCGTGCTGGTCAGCGGGCTCTGGTGGCGTCGGGGAGCCTGCGACGCCCAGGCGCTTCGGGTGTTCAACCCGGACGGCTCCCCCCGGACGCCGATCAAGCGACCGTCCGAGGTCTTCGACCGGGTCTTCGGCTCCGTCGAGCCACCCCCGATGGACCCGGACCCGGGGATGAGCGATCCGGAGGCGGAGGCGGCTCGGCGGGCCGCCCGGATTCGCCGCAGCGTGCTCGATACGGTGGTCGAGCAGTACCGACACTACCGGGGAGACCGGTCACCCCTGGGCGCCGCGTCCAAGCTGAAGATCGAACAGCACCTCACCTCGATCCGAGAGATCGAGACCCGGCTCGCCCCCGCGGACGAGATCATCGACGACGGCAGCGTGGACGACGGCGGTCCCGGCGGGGGCGGTGGCGGTGACGTCGACACCTGCGAGCTGCCGAGCCGTCCGACGGACCCGGACATCGCCGACTACGATCGCTTCACCTACGGAACGGGCAGCCGGGCGCCGGAGATCGCCTACACGGACGTCGAACGGGTCTTCCACCTCCACGCCGACCTCTACGCCCTGGCCCTGCGCTGCGACCTCGTCCGCTACGGCAATCTGATGTTCGAGTCCGCCGGAGGCCACACCAACCTCAGCGGGACCTACCGGGCTCTGGGCCGATCGACGAGCTTTCCCGGGGACTCCCAGCACGACAGCTACTTCCACCGAAACCAGAAGGGCGACGCCGAGCTCTACCAGCACTTCGCCCTGTCGAACCTGGCCTACTTCCTGGATCTCCTCGACGACCCGGCTCACGCGGAATCCAATGGGAAAACCGTGCTCGAGAACAGCACGGTGGTCATCGGCACGGAGTACGGCTGGAACCACTCGAAGGAACATGTCTTCCATGCCGTCGTCGGCGGCGGGGGGCGCTTCAAGGCGGGCGACTTCACCGGCCGGGAGATGAACGCCATCGACCTCTACAACGCGATCCTAGAAGGTTACGGCGTTGCCGATCCGGGCATCGGGACCGCCTCCCGGGTCGAGTCGGAGGGGGATGGCTCGGTGATCCTCGCCTGAGAGGGTGTTGAGGAATCCCTCGCGAGCCCTCGGAAGCGGGCTGCAGCCCTGCGCCGACCGCAGAAGGATATTTCGAGGAGCCGGAACGCCGCAGACGGCGTCGGATCGGCTTCGCGGCGCAGGGTCCCGCGGGCGACGGGGCCGGGACCGTTGTAGGACCCCTCC
>DAPKRP010000019.1:0-1913 GCA_031800515.1 Polyangiaceae bacterium LLY-WYZ-14_1
GTCCCCGTCCAGGTCCTGGAGGGCCGCATCCGCGGGAATCGGCAGACGCCCTACCCCGGGTTCTATCCCCTGGCGAAAACCCTCCGGGAGTGAACCGGGAGACGGTGCCGGCGGCCTTCCCGGCAGGCCTCTCAGCTCGCCAGGAGCCGCTTCAGGTTTCGCTTTTCCCAGCGGATCGCCCGGTCGTAATCCGGGTAGCGGCGCTCGAGCTCGCGGAATTCCGGGGGATGGAACTGATGCCGTCCGTTTTCGACCACCGCCGGGACCACGTGGTGGAGCATTTCGTGAAAGACGATGTAGGCGACGAAGAACCGGGGCACCCAGGGCTGGTCGAGGACGGGATGGAGCCGGATGAGCCGCTCTTCCGCGCAGTAGGTTCCGAGGCGGATCGACCGCCGGCGCCGCCGGCCCGCCGCCGGCGCCCCTCGGCGGCCCCAGGAGACCCGCACCCCGTCGACCATCCCGCCGAAGACGTCCCGATTGAGCTCCGCGTAGATCTCGTCGAGGTCGTAGATCTCGCCCCGGGCCCGCAGGCGCAGACCCCGACGCCGGCCCGTCCGAATCCGGGCCCCGTTGCGTTCGATGTAGCTGCCGACGACCGCCGAGCTTTCCCGATCCCCGCGGTGCAGGTAGAGCCCCAGGGCCCGCACCGTCGGGTCGTCGGCGTCGAGGAACATGTGGTGGAGCCGCACGTGGAGCAGCCCCACCCGCCGTTGGCTCGAGACCATGGTGCGTCGGTTGTCGGTGATCGACAGGTGGATGCGCTCGCCCATGATGCCGCCGAGGCGCCGTTCCAGGCTCTGGCGCATGCCCTCGTGGACGTAGAGATCCGGCGCCCCGGAGGCGAAGGTCAACGTCAGCTGACGGGGACTGACCACCGGCGTCCGGCGAAGCGCCGGGGCGACCTTGGCCTCTCGCAGCCGGAGGGATCGAGAGGCCGGGTCGAGGGCGTCGACGGGCCCGGCGCCCCGCGTCCCCCGAGCCCGTCGGGAGGCGGTCGTCTGCGCGGTCGTCTTCGTGGTGTGGGCCTGCCCTCGGGCCATCGCTTGTCGTCTCCGACCAGCCCCGGTCCAGAGCCATTCGCCCCAGCCACGACGCCGCGTCGGGTCACGCTAGAATGGGCCCCTGGGTGCGTCAAGGCCCGACCCAGGGCCACACCAAAATCAACGATTTCATGAGTTTACACGAAACCAACGAGCCGCCTACGGTGGCCCTTCGGTACTTCGCTGCAGCCCGGGAGCTGTGCGGCACGGATGGGGAAAATCTGCCGCTCCCGGCACCGCGGATGCGCCTCGGGGACCTCCGGGAGCTCCTCCGGCAGGCCCATCCACGCCTCGCGCCCCACCTACCGAGGATGCGCCTCGCGGTGAACGGGGACTTCGCCGACGAGCACGACGAGGTCCGGGCGGGGGACGAGGTGGTCGTCCTTCCCCCGGTGGCCGGCGGCGCCCCGGGAGGGCCGACCCCGAAGGACGGCGACGGGACGCTCCTCGTCGACATCCGGGCGACCCCCCTGTCCCTGGACGAGGTGGTCGACGCGGTCCGCCACCCGACCGCGGGCGGGATCGCCGTCTTCCTCGGCGTGGTCCGGGACCACGCCGACGGTCAGCCCGTCGAGCGCCTGGACTACGAGGCCTACGACGATCTGGGGCGCAAGGAGATGCGGCGGATCCTGGAAGGGATCCAGCGGGAGCACCCCGGCGTCCGTCTCGCCGCCACCCACCGGACGGGCTCCCTCCGGATCGGGGATACGGCGGTGGTCGTGGCCGCGAGCGCCCCCCACCGGGCGGAGGCCTTCACCGCCTGCCGCCTCGCCATCGACCGGATCAAGGAGACGGTGCCGGTCTGGAAGAAGGAGTGGGCGCCCGGGGGTCGGGCCCACTGGGTGAACTTAGAAGCCTCGCCGGGGGACC
>DAPKRP010000020.1:0-9357 GCA_031800515.1 Polyangiaceae bacterium LLY-WYZ-14_1
CTCCGGGGTCGCCCCGTCGGGGACCTGGGCCCGGGCGGGGGGCGGCGCGAGCCAGCACAGACCGGCGACGACGGTGAGGGCCGCCAGCGGGGAGGGAAGGCCGCCGCAGCCGACGGCGGGGCGGACCCGGCGGCCGGTCGAAAGGGGACGACGCTGCCGAGGACGGGGAACGGGCACGGCCCGGTCGGGAACGGCGACGGCATCGGGAACTTGACGCCGCCGCCTCCCGGACCCGCGCCGGCTCAGCCCTCGCCGGTCCCGAGGCGGTCCCGATTCTGCCAGGCTTCCATCCAGCCGGGGTACTCCGGGGGCAGGGCGCTCACCTCGTCCAGGGCGGCGCGCTCTTCCGGGGTGAGGGTGAGGGCCGCCGCCTGCAGGTTGTCGTCGAGCTGCTCCGGGCTCTTCGCGCCGATGATGATCGCCGTCACCCCGGGCTGGTGGAGCAACCAGGCCTGGGCCACCCGGGCCACGCTGCAGTCGTGGGCCTGGGCGATGGGGCGCATGGCGTCGATGCAGGCGTAGGCGCGGTCCCGGTCGACGGGGGGAAAATCGAAGGACGCCCGGCGCGCGTCCTTCGGCCCGTCCTGGTCCCGGGCGAACTTGCCGCTCAGGAGCCCGCCGGCGAGGGGGCTCCAGACCAGGATCCCGACCGATTCCTCGAGGCACAGGGGCACCACCTCCCGCTCGAGGTCCCGCCCGGCCAAGGTGTAATAGGCCTGCACCGTCTCGAAGCGAGCCAGCCCCTCCCGGGCGGAGATGCCCAGGGCTTTGGCGATCCGCCAGGCCGCGTGGTTGGAGACGCCGACGTGCCGCACCTTCCCGCTCCGCACCAGATCGTCGAGAGCCCGGAGGGTCTCATCCATCGGCGTGAGCGGGTCGTAGCCGTGGATCTGGTAGAGATCGATATAGTCCGTGCCAAGCCGCCGGAGGGACGCTTCCACCTCCACCATGATGTGGGCCCGGGTGTTGCCGGCGCCGTTCGGGCCCGGGCGCATGCGGCCCCGCACCTTGGTGGCGAGGACCAGCTGATGCCGGCTCACGTCCAGGTTCCGCACCGCCTGGCCGAGCATCTCTTCGCTGAGCCCCTCGTGGTAGACGTTGGCGGTGTCGATGAAGTTCACCCCGGCGTCGATCGCCCGGGAGAGCTGATCGTCGACGGCGTCCTGGCCGAGCTTGCCGATCACCTCCCAGAACCCACGGCCGCCCCAGGTCATGGTGCCGAGGCAGATCGAGGAAACCTGGATGCCGGTTCGTCCAAGGGGTCGGTAGTCCATCTCGCGCTCTTCCTTTCCCCCGGGGCAGGAGCGACGGAACGCCACCCCCACGAGCCCCGGAAAGCCGGCTCGCCCCGGCGGGACGCGATCCGGTGACCACCTCCCCGCCGACGCGGCGACGAGCATCTTCCTACTGCAGGACCCTCCGGTTCCCCAGGCCGGAAAAGATGGTCGCCTTGCTCGATCCTGCGGTTCCCCCCCTCCCCGCGTAGTCTTCCGCGGGCGGCGAGGGCAACCTCCGGGGGTGCCCTCCGCGACCCCTCCTTCCCTGGGTCGGCTACGCCGGCTCGTGCTGCCTCGACTCGAAGGGCGCCCGGACGGTCTGGTCCCGACCTCGCTCCCCGGGCTGCGCTTCTATCGGGCCACCTCCCGGTCCGGTGGCCGCAAGGCCGTCGAGGCCCGCATGGTCACCTTCGCCCTCATCCTGCAGGGGCGGAAGCGGGTCGACTTCGGCGACCGGGTGCTGACCTACGCGCCGGGGAGCTACCTCTTCGTGACCGGCGAACGTCGCTACGGCTCGCGGATCGTAGAAGCGTCGACGGAGGAGTTCTACGCCTCGATCACCCTGGAGCTCCCTCCGGAGCAGCTGACGGAAGGGCTCGTGTCCCTGCGGGACGCCGGGGAGTCCTTCGACGCCGGGGTGGACGACCCGCCGGCCCTGGTCGCCGATCTGTCCGGGCCCATCGTCGGGGCTCTGGAACGGCTCCTCGCCACCCTGGACGACCCGGTCGCCCGGAGCGCCTTCGGCCCCCTCCACCAGCGGGAGCTGGTGCTCCACCTGCTGCGGGGCCCCGCTGGCGCGACCCTTCGACGGGCGGCGGCGACGGACGACGAGCGGATCCGGACGGCGATGGCCTGGCTTCGGGACCACGCCCGGGAGCGGCTTCGGGTGGACGAGGTCGCCCGGCGGGTCGCCATGAGCCCATCCCACTTCGCCCACCGCTTCCGGCAGGTCGCTCGGATGGGCCCGATGCAATACGTCAAGCATCACCGGCTCCTGGAAGCCCGGCTGTTGATGCTGGCGGACGGCCTCGGCGCCGCCGAGGCGGCGGTCCAGGTCGGGTACGCGTCGACCTCCCATTTCAATCGGGATTTCAAACGCCACTTCGGCGCGCCGCCGGGGGCCTACGTCACGCTCCTTCGGGACGAAACCGGCGCCGGGGCCCGGCTCGGTCCCCTCAGGGGGCGGTGTCGCTGCAGCAGCGGAAGCCGATCGTCGGCAACACCGTGTTCAGCGCGGCCCGGGACAGGTCCGTCTGGCAGGTCAGCCCGAGACGAGGGCTCTCGAGGGACCCGCCCCGGGTGACGTGGATCGCGTCCCCATCCGCGGTGACCCCCCGGGAGTCATCCGTCCATTCCTTCAGGTTGCCGGAGAGGTCGAAGGCGCCCTCGGGGCTTTCGCAGGTCGCCAGGGAGCCGGTCGCGAGAAGCTCGGTGGTGACCGGCACCCCTGGGTCCGTGTCGTTGTCCGCGCCGTTGCAGCTCGTGGCCGCGTAGGTGGCGCCATAGGGATAGGTCTGGCCGGCCATCCCCTCGCAGGCGGCCTGCCATTCGGCACCGGTGCAGAGCCGCTTTCCAGCCGCGGCACAGGCTGCCGCCGCCGCGGTCTGGCTGATGCTGGCCCAGGGCAGCACGTCGGAACGGGAGCAGGCCCGGACGTTCGAGGTGCCCGCGTCTTCGTCCGTCGCGTCGGGCCGGGAGGACTCGTAGGCGTAGACCCAGAAATCGAAACCGCCGAAATCGACGTGGACCATCTCGTCGATCACGCGCCCGGGCCCGGTCGCGTTGTCCGCGACGCCGTCGCAGTCGTCGTCGACGCCGTTGCAGACCTCCGGGTTGGGGGAGTCGGCCACCGGGTCCGGCCCCAGGGAGAAGTCGCAGAGCGTCGCGAAGGCGTCGTCCGGGTCGCAGGCGATGCGACCCTGGTTGCGGCAGGCGCCGAGCTCCCCGTCGTCGCAGGCTTCCCCGAGGTCTTCGTAGACCTCGTCCGGAACTCCGTCGCAGTCCCCGTCGATCCCATCGCAGCGAGACTCTTCCAGCACGATGCCGTTCGGCACCAGGGGATCGAACTCGACCGTCTCAGGATAATCGCAGTACCAGCCCGGGACGCCATCCCGGACGTCGCAGACCGGCACCACCCCCTGGCAGGGGGTGTCCGGGGTGTTGCGGCAGAGGGCGTCCGGGGGCGCCGGGAGCTCCTCCGGTTCGTCGACGAGGCCATCGCAGTCGTCGTCGAAGCCGTTACAGTCTTCCGCCTGGGTCGGGAAGACGGGGCAGGCGTACTCGCAGCCCGGCTCGTCGTCGAGGTCCTCGAAGCCTGGAAGGCAGGACAGCACGACGCATTCCCCGGAGCGGCACTCCTGCTCGGCGTTCGGCGCCCGGCAGACGTTGTTGCAGACCCCGCAGTGGAGCTGGCTCGTCTCGAAGTCGAAGGTCTCGTCGATCTCGCCGTTGCAATCGTCGTCGAGCCCGTTGCAGATCTCCTCGTCGGAGGTGGGGATGCAGGGGCCGTCGTCGTCATCGTCCCCGGCCATGAGGTCGTCGTCGTCACCGACGGTGTCATCGTCGTCGTCGTCGTCGTCGTCCCCCGCGTTCGGGCCGCCGTCCTGGCAGCTCACGCAGTAGGCGTCGACCTCACAGCCGCCGAGCACCCCTGGGAGGGAGGCGGCGGCGACGAAAGGGAGCAGCGGGAGCCACCCCCCTCGGCCGAGGCGCCGTCGCCGCCGGAAGACGCCGCCAAGGGCGAGGAGGACCCCGAGGCCGAGCCCCGCCGCCTGGGGGCCTGGCCGGCCACCGACGGCGCAGCTCCGGTCGACCCCGCCGCCGGCGACGACGAAGCGCTCGCCCGGGCCACCGTCGTCGTCATCATCGCCGCCGGCAGCCACGCAGAAGGCGCCCCCGTCGGCCGCGACCTGGCAGAAGCTGCCCTCGGGGCAGTCGACGAGCGGGCAGGGGTCGTCGACGCAGCCCGCCTCGGCGACGCAGACCTGGCCGGCGGCGCAGGAGATCCCGGCGGAGCAGGGGTCGCTCTCGCAGCGCCCGGCCTGGCAGAACTGGCCTTCCGGGCATTCCCCCGGGCAGCCCGTCGCGACGCAGCGCCCGTCGGACCCGCAGACCTCGCCGTCCTCGCAGGCGGCGGGGTCGCAGAGCGGCTCGCAGCGGCCGTCCTCGCAGGCTTCCCCGTCCGGGCAGTCGACCTCGGCGCAGGGGTCGTCCTGGCAGGCGCCGGCGAAGCAGACCTGCTCTCCCGGGCAGCCGGTGAAGACGCAGCTCAGGCAGTTGCCCTCGACGCAGCGTTCCCCGGGACCGCAGGTCACGTCCTCGCAGACATCGACGCAGACGTCGTCGATGCATAGCTCGCCGGACTCGCAGGCGGCGCAGGGGGTCGGCACGCAGAAGCTCTCCCCGGAGTCCCCGGTCACGCACTCGAGGCCGAAGGGGCAGGGGAACTCCTGGCTCGGGCGACAGGACCGGCGGCAGCCGCCTTCGATGCAGGCGCTGCCCTCGGGGCAGACGGCGAGCTCGTCCGCCTCCCCATCGCAGTCGTCGTCGAGGCCGTTGCAGACCTCGTCCCGGGGACCGACTCCGCCGACGCACTGGAGCATGCCAGCGACGCAGCGCTGAGCGCCGGGCTCGCACTGCCCGAGGGTCTCGCCGCAGACCTCGCCGATCCCGGGACCCGCCTCGTCGACCAGGTTGTTGCAGTCGTTGTCGACGCCGTCGCAGATCTCCGGGCCGCTCGGGACACAGCTGCCGGTGCAGACGAGGCCTTCGTCGACCTGACCGTTGCAGTTGTCGTCGAGGTCGTTGCAGACCTCCGTCTCCGGGGTGCCCCCCGCCATGTCGATCTGGCAGCGGACGTCGTCGCCGTCGTCGTTGCAGACGAAGGCGCCGACGCCCCGGCAGATCCCGACCTCGCCATCGTCGCAGCCCGTACCCAGCAGGGGGAAGTCTTCGTCGACCTCGCCGTCACAGTCGTCGTCGACGCCGTTGCATTCTTCGAAGCGGATGCTGCCGGCGACGATCTCGGTGAGGGTGGGAAGAAGGTCTTCCGGGTTCTCGACGAAGGTCGCGTCCCGAAGATCGCCGGAGCCGGCGCGGGCGATCTCGTTCAAGGAGGCCTCCTCCGAGTCGAGCACGCTCACCGCCACGACGAAGGTCTCGATGCCGTAGGTGTCGAAGAGGCGCCGGGCCGCCGCCGCCGGGTCCCCCCCGCAGCTCTCGGCGCCGTCGGTCACCAGGATCACGCTGTAGGTCCGGCAGTCGAGCGCCGGGTCGGTCCCCCGGATCGGCACCACGTAGTCCTCGATCGCCT
Source organism: Polyangiaceae bacterium LLY-WYZ-14_1 (assembly GCA_031800515.1). Classification (GTDB taxonomy): domain Bacteria; phylum Myxococcota_A; class Polyangia; order Polyangiales; family DAPKRP01; genus DAPKRP01. Next base: position 5,590 of record DAPKRP010000020.1, read on the forward strand.
GGAGGGAGCCGGCGATGGGGGTCGGGCCGGTCGCCCGCACCTCGCAGTCCCCCCCGGCGGAATGGGCGCAGTAGTCGCCGATGGTCGCGTCGGCCCGGAAGTCCGTCTCCGCCCCGTCGAGCCAGCGCACGAGGTCCCGGGCGGGCGTCCCGAAGCCGGAGAGGATGTCCGCGCCCCGGCGGGGCGGTCCGCAGGAGCCGGCGTAGTTGATGCACTCGTCGCCGTTCGGGTTGACCCGGACCGTCTCCGTATCCCCGACATCGGGGCCGGTCTGGACGGTGCACAGGACGTCCCCGGTGTTGTTCGTCGGGTCGTCGTAGCTCGCGATGAGGTCCTGGCATTCGAACCAGGCCGCCGCCTGACAGGACCGGTCCTCCCCCGTGTCCTGATGGTAGCGGGCCAGGGCGAAGTCGATCTCCGGGTAGGCGCTGACCAGCTGGCCGACCGCCTCCCGCGCCAGGAACAGGCGCGAATCGTTGGGGTCGCCATCCCCGTCGAGGTCGATGCCCGCCTGGTCGTCGCTGCCGTCGCCGAAGGTCGGAAAACCCTCGAGGTCGAGGAGCATCGACGCGGAGGTGTCGAGGACGACGGCGACCCGGGGCCGGGCATCGGTGAAGGGGGCCTCGCAGTCGTCCGCATCGACGTCTGGGACGCAGGTCACCGGGACGCCACCGGAACAGTTGTCGATGGTGCGGGCGCAGGACCCGAGGCCGCAGGTACGGGTCCCGAGCCCTTCGTCGACGCTCCCGTCGAAGTCGTTGTCGAAGCCGTCGCAGAACTCGCCGACGTAGGCCCCGTCGAGCTGCAGCTCCCCGGCGCCCCCTCCGGCTTCCCCCCGGCAGATGTCGCAGACGCCGCCGAGGGCCCCGGCCACGGTGAAGCGCGCCTCCGGCGACAGGTCCGAGGTGTTCGACAGGACGGTGATGATGCCGCCGCCCCCACCGCCGCCGCAGTCGTCGCAGGTGCCGCCGGTCTGGGCGCCGGGGGGACAATCGGTGAAGTCCGGTTCCCCGATGGCGGCGGCGAAGGTATCCCCGCCGAGGCCGCCGGCGACGGAGAGGTCCGCGTCGGCGCCGATGGTCACCGTGTTCCCGACCAACAGCACGGAACCGCCAGCGCCACCGCCCGCGGAGTCGTTCCCGGTGCCACAGCCCCGGCGTCCGGCAGCATCGAGGGTGCCGTCGAAGGTGACCGAGCCGCCTCCCGAGGCGTTCAGTCCGACGAGGACGACCCGGCCGCCCCCGGGACCGCCGACGGCGGGCTGGGACCCGAAGCCGTCGCCGTCCCGGCAGCCCTTGTCCCCCCCGGCGGCGCCGAACTCGACCTCGTAGATGCTGTGAAAGAAGGCCTCCCCGGCGACGGAGGGCTCCCCGTCACCGTTGCGGCAGTTCGCCGTGGAGGTGCAGGAGGTACCGGCGGCGTTCAGGGTGTTGCCGCAGTCCTCTTCGAAGTCGTCCGGGAAGTCGACGGGGTCGTCCTTCGTCCCTCGGCCTCCCCGCCCGAAATGGGCGCCGCCGCCCCCGGAGTCCCGGAGGGAACAGCCCCCGGCGCCGCCGGCGGTCGGAAAGCTCGCCGGCGCACCCCCATCCCCGCAGCGAGGGGCGAAGTAGCCGGCGCCCCGGGCGTCGACCCGGGAGCTTGCGTCGACCTCGATCGTCTCGGCGACGACCACCAGGTTGCCGGTGTTGACCCGGTCCGTCCCATCGAAGGGAAGGACCCGGAGCACGCCGCCGTTGATCACCCGCACCGTGTCGTAGTCGTCGACCAGACCGCCGAGGCTGCGCTCCCGGTCCGCCGGGTCCGCCGCCGACCCGTCGATGGTCAGGGTCTGTGCCTGGGCTCCGGAGAGCCCGAGCCCCGGCGGCCCGAGGCCGAAGCCCCCCCAAGCCAGCATCCCCACGCCGAACGCCATCCACCGCACGCGACCCATGCTCGCAGAAACGGCACGATGGGCGAAGAACTCGAGGCCGCCCCGAGAAACGAGGCAACGAGGTGGTGACGGGTGGGTGAAGGTGGCGACGAAGGGGGCTCCCGGCGGCATCGCTGCGCCCGCCGGTCCGGGGGGCCTCAGCCCGGGGAGGCGTCCTTCTTTTCCTCCAAGGCCTCCCAGCGGGCGTAGAGCTCCGCCAGGCTGGCCCGGGCCCGTTCCGATTCGGCGACGAGCTCCGCGACCTCGGCGCCGGCCTCCTCCGCATAGGTCGCCGGATCGGAGAGGCGCCCTTCGAGGTGGCCGACCGCCGCCTCCGCCTCTTCGATGCGCCCAGGGAGGGCGTCGAGCTCGAGGCGCTCGGCGTAGGTGAGCCCGCCCCGGGAACGGCCGGGGGGCCGGCCCCCGCGACCGGCGGTCTTTCCCCCGCGGGCGCCATCGTCCCCCTTCCGCCGGCCCCCGGCGGCGGCCGGCGGGGTCGAGGCCTCCCCCGGGGGACGACGGGAACGGCCCTCCCGTCGCTGGGCGAGGGCGTCGGTCCACCCCCCGGCGTAGACGGTCACCTCTCCGTCCCCCTCGAAGAAGAGGAGACGGTTGGCCACCCGGTCGAGGAAGTAGCGGTCGTGGGTCACCACCAGCGCGGTGACCCCGCTGTCGAGGATCATCGTCTCCACCGCCGCCAGGGTGTCGACGTCCAGGTCGTTGGTCGGCTCGTCCAGCAGCAGGACGTTCGCGGGTTCCAGGAGCAGACGGGCGAGGGCGACCCGGGCACGCTCTCCGCCGGAGAGGTTACCGACCTTCTCCCGGGCCCGGGGCCCGGCGAGGAGGAAGCGTTCGAGCCAGGCGTGGAGGTCGGTCGTCCGGCCGCCGACGTCGACTTCCTTGCGACCCCCACCGACCGCTTCGAAGACGGAGGCGTCCGGGTCGAGGCTCCCCCGGGTCTGCTCGAGGAAGGCGAATCGGGTCTTCTTCCCCCGGATGAGCTCGCCGCCCCGGGGCGCGAGCTCGCCCAGGAGGGCCCGGAGCAGGCTCGTCTTGCCGGCGCCGTTCGGCCCGACGATGCCGACCCGGTCCCCCTCCACGAGGTGGAGGTCGAGCCCCCGCAGCAGCGTCCGGTCGCCGATCCCGAGCTCCAGGCGCCGGAGCTCCAGGATGGTCTTGCCCGTGTCCTCCCGCTGCACGGAGAGGCCGCCGACGGTGCGCCGTTCCGGGGCGCGTTCGTCCATGGCGGCCTCCGCCCGCTGGATGCGCGCCTTCTGTTTCCCGGTGCGCGCCTTCGGCTGTCGCCGAAGCCAATCGAGCTCCCCCCGGACGAAGCGCTGCCGGTTCGCCTCGGTCCGGGCTTCCTGGGCCAGGCGCTCCGCCTTGGCTTCGAGGTAGGTCGACCAGCCCCCCGGGTAGGCGTAGACGGCACCCTGGTCGAGCTCGATGGTGCGCTCCGCGACGCGATCGAGGACGTAGCGGTCGTGGGTGACCAGCAGTAGGGCCCCGGGGAACGATTCGGCGAGCCAGGTCTCGAGCCAGGCGACGGTCTCGGCGTCCAGGTGGTTCGTCGGCTCGTCCAGGATGGCCAGGTCGGGGGCGGCGACGAGCACCCGGGCGAGGTCGACGCGGCGCCGCTCCCCACCGGACATGGGCCCCACCCGGGCCGCCGGATCCCGGATCCCCAGGTGGTCGAGGACCCCGTCGACCTGATGCATCCGGTCCGAGCCCCCGAGCCGCTCGAGGGCGGCGGCCGCTTCCTCCTGGGCGGCGACCAAGGATGCGAGATGGCCGGCGGCATCGTCGGCGTCGCCCCGGTCCGTCGGAGGTGCTCCCCCGCCGGCCTCCCCGGCAGCCGC
>DAPKRP010000021.1:0-3147 GCA_031800515.1 Polyangiaceae bacterium LLY-WYZ-14_1
GCCCCCCGGGCCCGCCGCCTCCGGTCGGCCGCTGGCAGCGCCGCCGCCGCCGTCCTGCCGCTGGCGGCCCTGCTCCTCCCGGTGCCCCCCGTCTCCAGTCCGAGCTCGGACGGGGATGCCGGATCCGTCGGACGCTGGTCCCTCGGGCCCCAGCGGGCCCAGGCGCAGCGAGCCGCAGCACGCCCCTTCACCAGCGCCGAGCGCCGCCGCCTCGCCCGGGGCGAGCTCGTGATGCGAAGCGACGAAAAGGAGCGGGACGGCCGGCTGCTCATCGGCGGGGCGAGCTGGCAGCGGATCCGGCTGCCCCCCGCCGCCCTCTGGAAGGCGACGAACGACGTTCCCCGATATCACCGCCTGCTGCCGGAGGTGCGCCAGGCGCGGGTGGTGCGCCGACGGGGGTCCCATCGCAAGCTCGTCTTCCTCCAGCACAGCCAGGGGCCCATCACCGCCGAGTATCATCTCTGGTTCACCCAGGACGACGAAGACCGGATCGCCCGCTTCCGGGTCGACCGCAACCACCCGGGGACCATCCGCGCGGGCTGGGGCTTTCTGGCCGTCTACCCCTATCGGAACGGCCACTCGGTGCTGTCCTTCGGCATCGAGGCGGACATCGGCCGGGGCCTGCTGCAATCCCTGGTCCGAGACCAGGTCCACGAGTGGATGCTCCGGGTGCCCCAGACGGTGAAATGGTACGCCGAAGGCTCCGGGCGCCGCCGCTACCTGCGCCTGGCCGGTCTGCGCTGAGGTACGAGGTCCCCTGCCCGGCGCCTTGCCCGGGCGTTCGTCGGATCTTACGGTGCGCGCCCGCCCGGCGCGGCGGCCCCCTACGACCATGCTCGAACGCTTCGCGGCACGCTTCCAGACCTTCGTCCTCGCTTTCCTGGTCCTCCTGATCAGCGTCGTCTTCATCCTGCAGTTCGGCGGTCCCCAGGCGGAGGGCTGCTCGAACCTCGCGGGGGGCGGCCTGGTCGCGCAGGTCTACAGCGAGGCGATCACGCCCAAGGAGTTCCAGGGCGCCTACCGAATGGCCGGCTTCGACCAGGTCGACCCGGAGGCGGCGGAGACCTACGGCCTTCGGGAGATCGTCCTCGACGGCCTGGTCGAACGGGTGCTGCTGGCTCGGGAGGCCCGCCGCATCGGCTTCGCCGTCTCCGAGGACGAGGTGATGCGCCGGCTGGCGGAAGAGGGCACGGCCTATCTTTCCCTGGGCATCCGCATGCCCGACTTCCTGCGGCAGCAGACGGGACCGTCCGGGGAGCGCTTCCTCCCGGTCAAGGATGAAGACGGCCGTTTCGACAAGGACGCGGCGAAGCGCTTCATCCAGTACCGACTGCGGCGGAGCGTCGCCGAGTTCGCCGACTCCCAGGTCCAGGAGGCCCTGGCGCACCGGATGCGAGAGCTGATGCTCAGCACGGTGACCGTCGGCCCGGAAGAGGTCTGGAACCGCTACGTTCAGGACACGGAACGGGCGACCATCGCCTACCTGCGCTTCGCCCCCTCCTGGTACCGGCGGCAGGTGGAAGGGGAGCTCACCCCGGCGACCCTGGACGCCTACGTCGCGGACCACCAGGACGAGCTCGACGCCGCCTACGAAACCCAGAAGCACCGCTTCACCGGCCTCGAAAAGCAGGTCCGGGCACGGCACATCCTGTTCAAGGCGGAAGGCGACGACGACGCGGTGGACGCCCAGGCCCGGGAGGCCGCCGACGCCGCCCTGGCGCGGCTCCAGGAGGGGGAGGACTTCGCGGCCCTGGCCCGGGAGCTCAGCGAGGACACCGGCTCCGCCAGCAAAGGAGGGGACCTCGGCTGGAATCCCCGGGGTCGGATGGTCCCCGCCTTCGACGAGGCCCAGTTCGCCCTCGAGCCCGGCCAGCGTACGCAGGAGCCGGTGAAGACCCGCTTCGGCTACCACGTCATCGAGGTGCTTGGGGTGCGGGAGGGAGACGTCCCGGAGGACGAGGCGAAGCGGGAGCTCGCCGAGGAGATGTTCCTCGAGGAAGAGGCCAAGGTACGGGCCCGGGCGGCCGCCGAGGCCGCGCTCACCAGGCTCCGGGACGGTGCGACCCTGGCGGCGGTCCACCGGGACCTCACCGGTCGGCCCCTCGACGGGGCGGCCGAGGGCGACGGCGACGGCGGCGACAGCGACGTCGCCACCCCCGACGCCCCGGCGGCCGCCGAGGGGACCGATGATGACGGCGACGCAGCGGGGGAGCCCCTTCCCGAGCTCGACCCCCTGGCCCCCCAGGTGCGGACCGCGGGGCCCTTCGGCCGAAGCGGCCAGCCCATCACCGGTTCCTTCGACTCTTCCCCCCTGGCCCAGGCGGCCTTCGAAGAGCTCAGCCCCGACGAACCCCTGCCGGAGGCGCCGATGGAGCTCGGCGGCGAGTTCATCGTCTATCGCCTCGAAGAGCGCACCGTCGCCCAGCGGGGCGGGCTGACGCCGGAGGTCCGCGCCCGGCTGGAGGCCGAGCTCGTGGAGGCCAAGGGCCAGGAGACCCTCGAGATCTTCATCGCGCGGCTCCGGGACGAGGCGGAGGCGGACGGTGCCCTCCGGGTCGAGGAGAGCTTCTTCGACGGGGCTGCCGCGGACGACCAGGTATGAGCGGGGCCGCTGCGGCGAAGGGCGCCCCCGACCGACGCGCGCCGGCGTCGCCCGCGTTGGCGCGTCGGTCCCTACCCTCCGGCCTCGAGCTCGTGGTCGCGTCCCTGCCCCACCTCCACACCACCACGGTCACCGTGCTGGCGAAGGCGGGACCCCGATACGAGACGCCGCGGACCAACGGCCTGAGCCACCTCTGCGAGCACATGCTCTTCCGGGGCACCGACAATCGCCCCACCGCCTACGAGCTGAATCGAGCCATCGAAGACCTCGGCGGCACCCTGGAAGGCGAGACCCACGTCGACCAAACGCTCTACCAGGTCGCGCTCCCCCCGGAGAACGTCGCCGCCGGTCTCGCCCTCCTCGGCGAGATCTTCAGCGCGCCGAAGTTCGAGGGGCTGGACGTGGAAAAGCGGATCGTCCGGGAAGAGATCCTCGAAGGGCTCGACGAAGACGGCCGGGAGATCGACATCGACGAGCTCGCCCGGGCCCAGCTCTTCGCCCCCCACCCCCTCGGTTTGAGCCTCACCGGCGCGACCGCCAACGTC
>DAPKRP010000022.1:0-3457 GCA_031800515.1 Polyangiaceae bacterium LLY-WYZ-14_1
CCCGGACCCTGCGCCCATGGCCTCCCCGACCATCCCCGGCCTTCCTCGTCCCCGTCGCCGCCCTCGTCTCGGCCGCCCTGGCCTCCTCGCCGCCGGGCTGGCCGCCGCGCTGGCCCTGCCCGGCTGCTTCTTCCAGAACGCCTCCCCCGTCGTCCGCCTCGGGGACCAGGTCCAGGCGCTCAACTCGGACCTGCGCTGGGGACGCCTCGACCTGGCGATCCAGATGGTCGCGCCGGCCTACCGGGCTCGCTTCCTCGACGCCCGCCGGGCCTGGGGGGAAGACGGCGTCCAGGTCGCCGACTCGAACGTCCTCGGGATCCGCGTCGTCGAGGCCGGCGCCCGGGAGGACCCGGACCCGGGGGAGGAAGCCGAGACCGCTGACGAGGATCGGGACGCGGCGATCTCGACGGTGGACATCCGCTGGTACTCGATGCGCACCCTGACCGTGCGGCGCACCACCGTGCAGCAGCGCTGGGAGCGCTTCGGGCGGGACTACCTCCTCGCCGAGGAGGCCATCACCGGCGGGGACGCCGCCCTTCTCGCCGGCGTGCCGGTGGTGCCGTCGGATCCCCCGGCCGCCCTTCCGGCGACGGATGGCGCGGACCGGGTCGGTCGCGGGCCGGCTTCCCGCAGGGCCGGGCTCACCGCCGGCCGCTGACGCCGATCGCGCTGCGGACCCGTTCCATGGTCGCCCGGGCGATCTCCCGGGCTCGCCGGGCGCCGGCCTGCAGGATGTCCTCGAGCTCGTCCGGGTGATCGACGAGATGTTGGTAGCGCTCCCGACGGTGCCCGATAGCCGCTTCGATCGCCTGGAAGAGGTCGTCCTTGGCGTGCCCCCAGCCGTAGCCCCCGGCCTCGAGCTTCGCCTTCATCTCGGCGACTTCCGCGTCCGAGGCGACCAGCCGGTAGAGCTCGAAGACCAAGGTGCCCTCGGCGGGCTTGGGTTCGTCGAGCTCTTCGGAGCTCGTCTTCATCTTCATCACCGTCTTCCGAAGCGCCTTCGGGGGCGCGAAGAGCGGCACGGCGTTGCCCTTGCTCTTGCTCATCTTCTGCCCGTCGAGGCCCGGCACCAGGGGGGCGTCGATGCCGACCGCCTTCGGGACGACGACGGTCCCGTCGCCGTAGAGGTGGTTGAGCCGTAGCGCGACGTCCCGGGTGAGCTCCAGGTGCTGCTGCTGGTCCTTCCCCACGGGCACCACGTCGGCGTCGTAGAGCAGGATGTCCGCCGCCATGAGCACCGGGTAGAAGAAGATCCCGGCGTTCGGCGCCTCGCCCTTGGCCAGCGCGTCCTTGAAGGCATGGCCTCGCTCGAGCTGGCCGGTGGCGAGCAAGCAGGACAGCACCCAGGTGAGCTCGAAGACCTCCGGGACGTCGGACTGGCGGAAGAAGAGGGTGCGCTCCGGGTCGAGCCCGCAGGCGAGCCAGGTGGCGGCCGCCTCCTGGGTCCAGCGCCGCATCGTCTCGGCGTCCCGCACCACCGTCAGCGCGTGGTAGTCCGCGATGAAGTAGACGGTGCGGTAGGAATCGGCGAGGGAGAGGCCGGGGCGGATGGCGCCCAGGTAGTTCCCCAGGTGGAGGGCTCCGGTCGGCTTGATGCCGGTCAGCGAGGTGGGCTGGCTCACCCCGCAACTCTCTCCCAGGGTGGTTCGACCGGCAACGATCCCCCGGACCCGACCGTCTTCCTTTCCGGAAAGGTGACGACGACGAGATGACGAACACGACGGACCGACCCTTTCGGATCCTCGGTCTCCAGCAGGTGGCCGTCGGCGGCCTCGACAAGAACGCCCTCCGCGGGCTGTGGGTCGACCTGCTCGGGGTGCCGGCGACGGGCAGCTACCGAAGCGAGCGGGAGAACGTCGACGAAGACATCCTTCGGCTCGGCGACGGGCCCCACGCGGTGGAGGTCGACCTGATGGCACCGGTCGACCCGGACAAAAAGCCTCGGGTCTTCGACCCGCCCCTCAATCACATCGGCCTTTGGGTCGACGACCTCCCTGGCGCCGTCGCCTGGCTCGAGGCCCAGGGCGTACGGTTCACGCCGGGGGGCATTCGGAAGGGCGCCGGGGGGCACGACGTCTGCTTCATCCATCCGAAAGGCTCCAGCGACCAACCGCGGGGCGGGGAGGGCGTCCTGATCGAGCTGGTCCAGGCCCCGCCGGAGCTGGGCGGTGTCCCCCCCGCCGGCCCCGGCTGAGGCGCCGGCGTGGCAGGCAGCGGTGCGGCTCTGGCCCGGCCGTTGCACAGATCGGTCTCGGAACCCCCGGTCGGCCCCCGACTTCCCCCCTCCGACCCGGGTGCGTGAACCGAGGTTCGCGGGATGAAGCCAACGATGCGCCACACCGACCTGCCGCTCCCCCCGTCTCGACTCCCCGTCGCGGGAGCCGTCGCCCTCGCCGCCGCCTGCCTCGCCTCGGCGGTGGCTCCCGCCTCGGCCGAGGCGGAATCGGTGGTCGTCCTGCACGCTCACGGGGACCTACCCGTCGAGCAGGTGACCCGGCTCGAAGAGCAGCTGGTGGAGGCGATCCGGGAGGTCGGCCACGAGCCGTTCACGGAGCGGGGAGCCCTCGCCGCCGATGCTGGCACGCGACCGGAGACGGCGAACGAGCTTCGGGCCGTCGCCGAGATCCAGGGCGCGACCTATGTGGTCGATCCCACCTTCGACCCGGCGCCGGGGGACCGGGTCCGGATCGGCCTCCGGGTGGGCTACGCCCCGGAGACCCGGGTGGAAGAGCTGGTGGTGGACGCTCCCCTCGAGGCGCCCCGGGGCGTGATGGTCGACGCCGTGCGCCGGCTTCTTCGGCCCGGGGGGGCGGGTCCCGCCGCGGCCGCGGAGATCCTGGCTGCCCAGGCGGAGCGAGACCGCGCCGCCCAGGAGGCGGAGGCGGCCGCTCGGGAAGAAGCCGAGGCCGCCCGCCGAGCCGCGGAAAGAGAAGAGGAAGCCCGTAGGGCCGCGGAGGCCGCCGCTCGGGCCGACGCGGCACGGGAAGCGCCCTATGGGGCGGGAGGGGACTGGATGATCTCCGCCGGTCTGGCGGTCCGTCCGATCCTCGCCGGTCCCGACCGGGCCCTCGGGGGCACCCTGGGCTCCGCCGAGGTGATCGGCGGCCTCCTCATCGACGACGTCCCCGGGCTCGAGCTGCGAGGCGGGCTCGAGGTCGTCTTCGGGGCCGCCAACGGGTTCGCCCTCACCGGCGGCGCCGCCTATTTCTTTCAGCCCTTCGACGACGTGCCGTTCTTCCTGGGGCCCGGCGCGGAGCTCGGCTGGTTCCAGGGAACCAGCGGAGACCGGGGGGCGGCCCTGCTGCTTCGGGCCAAGCCGGTGCTGTCCTATCGGCTCGACGACGACCTCTTCGTCGAGGCGAGCCTTCCCGAGATCCAGTGGATCTCGACGGACGGTGGCTCGACGATCCTCGGCTTCGCCGCCCGCCTCGGGACGCGCTTCTAGTACCGCCGCGAG
>DAPKRP010000023.1:0-6620 GCA_031800515.1 Polyangiaceae bacterium LLY-WYZ-14_1
CCCCCGCCGCCCGTTGCCGTCTGCGCATCGACGCCGAGGAGGGTAACCAAGAAGGGAGCCCCGGGGGGACGCGGCAGCGCCCGACGCCGTCCCGGGCCGGCCGGGCCGGGGGGCTATTCGGTGCCGGAGGCGACGGCGAGCAGGCTCGGAAGCAGCTCGAGGAGCTCCGCCCGTTGAAAGGGCTTCGACAAGACGGGATGGCCGTCCCGGGTGATGCGCTGCACCTCGCTGGCCTCGGCGTAGCCCGAGACGACCACCACCGCCGTCCGCGACGATGCGGGCGGTCCCACCGGGGCGTCGTCCCCCGCCCCGACCAGCGCCTCGTAGACCGTGGCGCCGGATCCGTCCGGCAGGATCATGTCGAGGAGGGCGAAGTCGAAGCCGTCGGGACCCACCTGATCGATGGCGACCCGCGCTTCCCCCACCGTGGCGACGTCGGTCACCGTCACCCCCTCCCGTCGGAGGATCCGCACCAGCCATCGGCGGAAGCCGTCCTCGTCATCGACCACCAGGGCGCGCCGGCCGGCTAGGGGACGCTCTTGGCTGGCGTCCTCCGTCGTCGGTTCCGCGCTCCCGGGGGTGCCGACGAGGGGGCGCGGCGGCATCGGGATGAGGCTCGCCGGCCGAATCCCCCGGGACGGCCGTTCCGTCGGCGGCACCGCCGGGATGCGCAGGGTCACCCGGGTCCCTTCACCCGTCGCCGAGTCGATGGTGACCCGGCCCCCATAGCCCTCGACCACGTTGCGCGCGGTGGCGAGGCCGAGGCCGGTACCCAGGCCGCTTGGCTTCGTGGTGAAGAAGGCCTCCGTCGCCCGGGCCTGCACCTCCGGGGTCATGCCGCTTCCCTCGTCCGCGACGGTCAAGACGGCGTGCTCCGCCCCATCCGACGCTTGTCGGTCTACGACGACGGTGATGCGGCTGCCCGGCGGGCTCGCGTCTCGGGCGTTGACGCACAGGTTGATGAGCACGACGCCGAGCTGCTCCGCATGGATCCGAATGGGCGGCGCCTCGCCCCGTTCCTCGAGGACGAGTTGGTGGTTCCTGCCGACGGCGCTCTCGAGCAGCGTCCAGATCCCGCGCACCACCTCCAGGGGGCGGCGCACCTCGACGCCGGCCTGGCCGGGTCGGGAGAACGCCAGTAGCTCCTGAGAGAGGCGGGCGCCCCGCAGGATCACCTGCTCCGAAAGCGCCTCGAAGGCCTCCGATGGGAGCTCTTTCCGTCGAAACTCGTCGAGGGCGGACGCGAGGGCCTGGAGCAGGTTGTTGTACTCGTGGGCGACCCGGGCGGTGATGAGGCCCATCGCCGCCGCCTGACGATGGCGATCGAGCTCGACCTTGGCCTCGAAGAGGTCCGAGGCGTCCTCGAGGGCGACGGCCACCCCGTCGAGCTCGCCTCCCGGGCTCTCCGAGATGGGCACCAGGCGCACCTGCCAGTAGGCCCCCTGGTAGCCGACCAGGGCGCGGAAGCGGCTGAGGCGCCCGGAGAGCACGTCGGCGATGCCCTGGGAGAGATCCGCCGCCCGGTCCCCCTCCCGGAGAAGCTCGGGGAGGGTGGGCACCCCCTCGTCTCCCGCTGCGTGGGTCGCTTCGTAGATGACCAGGTCCCGGTCGACGGCGGCGACCGCGGCCTCCGTCGCTTCCAGCATCCGCCGCAGCCGGAGCTCCCGGTCGTCCATGGACGGCCCCGTGGTGGGCCGTCCCCGTTCTCGGAAGAGCCTCGCCACCCGTCGCGCGCCCTCCCGAGCCGACACCTGTTCCGCTTCGGTCCAGCCGTGAGGGTGCTGGTAGGAGCAGATCATCACCCCGAAGGAGGGCTCCCCGGGGTCGGACCGCAGGGGCTCGTAGTGGACCGCTTCGAGCCCGAAGCGCTCCCGGGCGATCCCGGCCACCCGGCGGTCCCCGACGGCGTTGGCGATGGAGATCGGCCTGCCCTCCCGGGCCGCGGTCCAGGCGGCCTCCGCCTCGGTGATGTCCAGCCCGAAGGCGAGGTGGGTAGCCCGATAGGACCGGGTGATGGTCTGGCAGATGAGCCGCGTATCGTCCCGGCTCCGGAGGTGGATGCAGCCGTTGTCGGCGCCGACCTCGGCCACGGCCTCCCGCAGTGCCCGGGTGAGGGCGTCGTGAAAGGACAGGTCGTAGCGCATGGCCCGAGCGGGTTATGAGGAGCCGGGGTTGTGGACACAAGTGTCGAATCGTAAGAATGAAATTTCTAGAAGGGCTGGACGGGCGACGGGCCGTCCCCATCGCGGTCCCCCCACGGCTTGCAGCCTCCGGCCGGCTGCTATGGTCGGGCCGCTTACCGAACGCGTCGGGTTGCGTCCCCTCCGGCGCGCTGGAGCCGTACCCATGGAACAGACCTCGTCGGTCACCCGTCCCCCGTCTACCGTCCCCTCGGCGACCCGCGTCGAGACCGGCGACCCAGGCCGGAGGGCATCTTCTTCCTCTCCGGGGGGTTCTGGGCTTCCCCCGATCCTGAGCGGCGCCCTTCCCGTCGTCGGACACGCCGTCGAGTTCGGTCGGGACGCCTTCGGTCTCCTGCACCGGGCGCGGCGGGAAGGGGGGGACGTCGTCGGCCTGCGGCTCGCCCACAAGCAGATGTTTCTGCTGACCGGCATCGCCGCGAACGAGGCGTTCTTCCGGGCCCCGGACGAGCAGCTCTCGAGCCGGGAGGCCTACCGGATGATGACCCCGGTCTTCGGGAAAGACGTCGTCTACGACGCGCCTCCGAAGAAGCTCGGGGAGCAGATGCAGATGCTCATGCCCGCCCTCCGGGACGCCCGGATGCGCACCTACGGCGAGATCGTGTCCCGGGAGGTGGAGCGGGCGATGCGAGAAGACCTGGGGGACCAGGGGGAGGTCGATTTCGTCGCCTTCTGCGGCCAGCTCACCAACTACACCTCCGCCCACTGCCTCCTCGGCGCCGAGTTTCGGGAACGGCTGACCAGCGAGTTCGCCGTGCTCTATCACGACCTCGAAAAAGGGATTCACCCCATCGGCTACCTGAATCCCTACCTGCCGATCCCCGCCTTCAAGAAGCGGGACAAAGCGCGGGTGCGGCTCGAGTCCCTGATCAGCGGGATCGTCGCCGAACGCCGGGCCAGCAAGCACGAAGGCCAAGACTTTCTTCAGACCTTGATGGAAGCTCGGTACGAGGACGGGACCGGGCTGAGCGATCACGAGATCACCGGGCTGCTCCTCGCGGCGATGTTCGCCGGTCACCACACGAGCTCGGTCACCACCGCCTGGACCTTGTTCGAGCTGCTTCGGTCGCCCTTCTACCTGGCGCGGGTGCTTCGCCAGCTCGAAACGGTCTACGGATCCGGCCCGGATGCCGAGGTGACCTTCCAGTCGCTCCGGGAGATCCCGCTGGTCGAATGGGCGATCAAGGAAACCCTCCGCCTCCATCCGCCCCTGTTCATGCTGCTCCGCTACGTCGCCCAGGACTTCCAGGTCCAGGGCTACCGCATTCCGGAGGGCAGCTACCTGATCACCTCCCCCGCGGTGACCCATCAGGTCCCCGAGATCTTTCCCGATCCCGCCCGCTTCGACCCGGAACGCTTCGGCCCGGAACGGCAGGAAGACAAGAACAAGTTCGCCTTCATCTCCTTCGGCGGGGGACGGCACAAGTGCCTCGGCAACGCCTTCGCGATCCTTCAGATCAAGACGATCTTCGCCAAGCTGCTCCAGCGCTACGAGTTCGAGCTCGTCGGGGATCCGATCGAGCCTGACTTCACCGGCGTGGTGATCGGGCCGAGGTCCCCGGTGCGGGTCCGCTACCGGCTCCGGCGGGATCGGGTGGCGGCGTGAGCGAGACCGCGGCGAGCCCCGGGACCGCCGCCGGCACCGGGGGGCCGGGGCTGAGCGCGGCGAACCGCGAGGCTTCCGAGCGCGTCGCCACCCCGGCCGACGCGAGCCGGTTCGCCCCAGCCGCCAGCGTCTTCGCCGCCCATCCGGGCAAGCGGCGGACCGAGCTGGTCTGGCTCGCCTACACGCCGGTCTGGGGCCTGGCCGCCGCCGTCGTGATGATGGGCGGCCTGGCCAACACCTGGGGGGACTGGGAGCTCACCGCCTTCTGCTCCGCCCTGGGGCTCGGCGCCTTCGTCGCCCCCGTCGTCTTCCGCCCCGCGGAGGAGCGGGGGCTCCCCTTCTGGGAGACCGCGGGCTTCAAGATGTCCTGCTGCGTCGCGGGGCTGGCGGTGTTGATCAACTACAGCCACTCCCCGTTCTTCTTCGACGTCCTGCACATGCACTACGGGTTCGACACGACCTGGAACGTGCGGCAGACGCCCATCGGGCTCTACATCATCACCATCGCCTATTTCGCGACCTACGCCGTGTTGTGTTTGATCGCCTTCCGCTGGCTCCGGGGCCGAACGCGGCGCTGGCCCCTGGGGCTTCGCTGGCCGGCCTACGCCCTGGCGCCCTTCGGGGTCGCGTTTCTCGAGACGCTGCTGAACGCGAACCCGTTCATGACGCATCTCTTCTGCTACGACGACATCGGCTTCGCCCTGTCCTTCGGAACCCTGGCCTACGGGACGGCGTTTTGTTTCACCCTGCCCGCCTGGCTCCGCATCGATGAGCGGCCCGGGGTATCCGTCACCCTGTTCTCCATCGCCGTCTCCGTGCTCGCGGCGGTCTACGCGGAAATGCTCGTCCTCGACCTCCTGCGGCACTTCGTCGCCCCGCTTCTCACCGAGGTGGAGACCGGGGCGATGGGCTTCCGCGACTTCGCCGAAAGCTGCCTCGAGCCGCTTCCCGGGAGCCCCTGACCCCGTGCACGACACTCGGTCCGACGCACGCAGAACCGAAGCGAGCCAACGATGAAGATCATCGTCGATTTCGACCTCTGCCAGGGGCACGCGACCTGTATGGGGGAAGCGCCGGAGGTCTTCCGGGTCAGCGACCGGGGCGAGCTCACCGTGCTCCAGCCCGAGCCGCCGGAGAGCCTGCGGGACAAGGTCGAGGCCGCCGTGGACTACTGCCCCACCGGCGCCCTCGAGCTCGTCGACGACCACCATTGAACGCGACCTGACCTCCCAGGGGAGCCACCGACCATGACGACTCCGACCAGCACGACCCCCCGCACACAGCCGACGGATATCCGGGACGACGTTCAAGCCTACCGGGGGCACTTCGCCGAACGCGGAGATGCCGCCGAAGCCGCCCGGAAGCACCGCTACGGGAACGTCGTTAAGGGCTACTACGACCTGGTCACCGATTTCTACGAGCGGGGCTGGGGCCGTAGCTTCCACTTCGCCCCGCTCCGGGCGGGCCAGTCGCGGCAGGAGAGCCTCCGTGCCTACGAAGAGCACCTCGCCAAGGTCGCCGGCTTCGGTCCGGGAATGCACGTCCTCGACCTCGGCTGCGGCGTCGGCGGACCGCTGCGGACGGTGGCCCAGGCCACCGGCGCCAGGGTGACCGGCATCAACAGCAACGCCGGCCAGGTCGCTCGGGCCCAGCGCTACAACCGAGAGGCGGGTCTCGCGGACCTCTGCCAGGTGCGGGAAGGGGACTTCATGAACCTCCCCTTCGACGATGGCTCCATCGACGGTGTCTACGCCTTCGAAGCCCTCTGCCACGCTCCGGATACGGCGGGGGTCTATCGGGAGATCCACCGGGTGCTCAAACCCGGCGGGGTGCTCGCGGTGAGCGAATGGGTGATGACCGACCGCTACGACCCGCAGGACCCGGAGCATCGCCGGATCAAGGCGGACATCGAGCTCGGCAACGGCATCCCCGACATGCCCACCGTCGGCCAGACCCGACAGGCGATCCAGGACGCCGGGCTCACCATCGAAGTCGACGAAGACGCCCGCGGCATGGGGGACGCGGACTGGCCCTGGTACCGCCCCATCGCCGGCCGGGACTGGGACGGCCTCGGTTTCCGACGGGGCCCCGTCGGCCGAAAGCTGCTCGAGCGTCTCATCCGACTCCTCGAGGCCACCCGCATCGCCCCCAAGGGCACCGTCGACGTCTCCGAGTTCCTCAACGTCGGCGCCGACGCCCTCGTCCAGGCCGGGGAGCGAAACCTGTTCACCCCGATGCACGTCTTCCGCGCCCGCAAGGCTTGATCGGCGCGCGCCGCGCTTGCCGGGAGCTCGTCCGACGGCCCGACCGGGGTGGCAGGCGCCCCCCGTCGCGTCCGGTCGGACCAGGTCACGCGCCCGCGGGAGGTCAGCCGCTCACGGCGACGGCGGACCGAAGGTAGGCCGGTTCGGCGAGCTCCCGGAGGATGAAGTCGGCGACGTCGGCCCGGGCGATGCGGCCGCTCGCGCCGGATGGCAATCGCTGAAAGCCGTGGTGGTAGCGGCCGGTCGGGGGGCCGTCGGTCAGTCCCCCGGGGCGCACGATGGTCCAGTCGAGGTCGTCCGCTTCCCGCAGTACCGCCTCCTGGCGCTCGTGGTCTCGGAAGGCCGGGCCGAGAAACAGGGGGACGAGGAGGGTCCGCATCCACCAGGGTAGGGCGCCGGCGCTGTCGTCGATCCCAAGAGACGAGACGCTGATCAGTCGGCGGACCCCCGCCGCCCGCATCCCAGCGAGCTGCGCCCGGGTGGCCCGCTCTCGCACCCCGCTCTTATCCCGGCCGGGGGCGCCCACCGCCGAGACGAGGGCGTCGGCCC
>DAPKRP010000024.1:0-2322 GCA_031800515.1 Polyangiaceae bacterium LLY-WYZ-14_1
ACCGGGGACGCTTCGACCCGGGACGCTTCGACCGAGGCCGCTTCGACCGGGGACGCTTCGACCGAGGACGCTTCGACCCGGGATGCTTCGACCGGGGACGCTTCGACCGAAGCCGCTTCGACCGGGGACGCTTCGACCGGAGCCGCCCGGACGGCCGCCGACTCCGGCGCGGCATCGACCGCCGCACGGAACGGCGAGGCCGCGGGGGCTCCGCCCGAAGGCGGGCTCGCCGTCGACCCCACCCGGGACCTCTGGATCCGGGACCACCGACCGACGTGGACGACCCCCGCGGTCCCGATGATGAGCCTGGTCGACGCCCTCGCGGCGGCGGCCGGGGGCCCGCCCCTCCGGCTCGAGGACGTGCGGCTCCGGGGGTGGGTGCTCGTCGACCGGCCCCGGGACCTCCGGGCCCGGCGCAACGGCGACCGGGTGGCCCTCTTCGACGAGGAGGGACGGCCGGTGATCGAGGCTCGGGTCGCCCCCGTCGGTCCCCGGCCCGAGCCGCTCCCCGAGGCTCGGGGAAAGGTCCAGCCCCTCCCCTACGCCGAAGGCCGGCTGTTCCACGGCCCGGCGTTCCAGGTCATGACCCGATGGTGCCTGGGCCCGGAGGGCGCGAGCGCCACCCTCGACCGGAGCGCGGTCGAGGCCGAGGTCCCGGTGCCGACCGGGAGCGCCGACCCCCTTCTGCTCGACGGAGGGACCCACGCCATCCCCCACGATCGTCTCGATCGCTGGTCCGCCGACCTCTCCCCGGAGCGGGTGGCCTACCCGGCTCGGATCCCGCGGCTCGACCTGTTCGGCCCGGCCCCGGAGGGACCGGTCCGGGTCGAGGCCCGCTTCACGGGGGCCCCCGCCGGGCCCCAGTTCCCGACCTTCCGTCTCCAGTGGTCGAGCGGAGCGGCGGTCTGGGCCGAGGCGGACCTGGTCGAGGTGGCCCTTTCCAAGGGGCGGATCGGTCAGGCGACGCCCGCGTCCCGGCGGGCCTTCCTGGAGGGGCGCTTCGCGGACGGCGTGGGGCTCGGCCGGGCCGAGGGGGACACGACCCGGCTCGATCCGGCCGACGTCGAGGCGTCGGACTGGCTCCCGGGAACGGTGCGGGCGGTCTACGGCACCACCGATCCGGCGCGGATCGTCGCCCTGGAGCACGGGGCCCGCCGGCATCGGCTCCACCCCCGGGACCTCGACCGGAAGCTCCCCCTGACCCGCGATCCCCTGATCGTCGAGACCGAGGGCCGCGAGCTCGTGGCCCGGTGGACCGGTCCCAGCCGCCTCGACCTCGCCCCGGTCGAGGCGTTCTGGACCCAGCGGCTCGACCGGGAGGGGTGGCCGGTCGAGGACCTCTACTACGGTCTCATCGAGCGCTTCGTGGGCCGGGTCGTGATCGAGGACCCGGCGGCCCTGGCCGCCGTTTCGGGTCGGGCTGCGGTGTTCCTCGCCAACCACCAGACCATGGTGGAGTCGCTCCTGTTCTCGATCCTGGCCTCGGCCCTCATCCAGCGGCCGACGATGACCATCGCCAAGGCCGAGCACCGCACGTCCTGGCTCGGGACCCTGATCGCCCACTGCTTCGCCTACCCGGGGGTCGAGGACCCCGAGGTGATCACCTTCTTCGACCGCGATGACAAAGCGAGTCTCCCCGGCCTCATCGCCAGCCTCGCGGGCGGGCTCGCCCAGAACGAGAAGGCGGTGATGGTGCACATCGAGGGGACGCGCGCCCGCCAAGCCGTGCACCGGGTCGAGAAGATGAGCGGGGCCTTCCTCGACCTGGCCCTCCAGACCGGCGCCCCGGTGATTCCGGTCCGGTTCGTCGGCGGGCTCCCGGTCGAGCCGCTCGGCGCGAGGGCGGACTTCCCGGTCGGGATGGGCCGCCAGGACGTCTGGCTGGGGCGCCCCATCCTCCCCGAGGCGCTCGGCGCCCTCCCGTACGGTCCCCGGAAGACCCAGGTTCTGGCGGCGCTCGACGCCCTGGGAGGCCCGCGCGAGGCGGAAACCCCGCTCGCGCCGGACCCCGCGTTCCTCGCCCGCGTCCGGGCCACCCAGGCCGCCCTCGGCGTCGACGAAGCCCACGCCGTTCTGCTCGAGGTCCTGCTCGAGGTCGCGGACGGCCGGGGCGCCCGCTCCGAGGCGACCCGCCGCCTGGTGCGCGCCGCCCGCAGCGAGGCCCCACTCGAGCTCGCCGACACCCCCGAGGACCGCTGGCTTCGGGAGCTCGCCCGACGGCTGGGGCTGGCCCAGCCCCAGTGACCGCCCGACCGCTGCACCGACGACGTAGGGCGTGAGCTCGAGCTCACGGAAGAAGGCTCCGACCTCCATCGTGCGGTG
>DAPKRP010000025.1:0-2178 GCA_031800515.1 Polyangiaceae bacterium LLY-WYZ-14_1
CCTCTTCGTCGCCGCCGACCGCACCGGCTGGGCCTGCGGGTCCGAAGGCCTCGCCAAAACGGCGGAAGGTGGCTGGCGCCGCTTCGCCACCCCGATCGCCTGCACCGGGATCTGGCCCGATGGGGACGACCTCTGGGTCGGCACCACCTCGGGGCTCTGGCGGGTGGACGACGGCGGGGTCGTTCGAGAGCACGGAACGACCCGTGGCCTCCCGGAGGTCTACGTCCGGGACGTCCTGCCGCTCGGGGAAGGGCGTCTTCTCGCCCTGCTCCAGGGCCCGTCCAATACGCGCATCGGCTACTGGGACGGGGTGCGCTGGTTCGGCTACACGGTTCCCGGCTTCGAGGCGGACGCGGTGGCGCTCCTGCCCCATCCGAACGGAACGGCGCTGGTGACGCCCGGGGCCGCCTACCTGCTCAGCCGGATGAAAGCCCCCGGGGCCATCGAGCTCGAGCCCCTGTCCGCCTCCGCGCCCGGCGGGGTCCGGTCCTGGCGCCCGCGGCTCCTCGACGCCTCCGAGCTGGCGAAGGCCGCCCCGGCGGCGGCGCCCACGGACCCGGAGCTGCGGTCCCCGAGTCCCTTCGTCCCGGTCCCGGAGAACGCGCCGACGGTCGAGGCCCCACCCTTCGTCATCGTGCCCCTCTCGGATGTCGACGTGCCCCGGCGCCTCGCCTGGGTGCGTCGGGACGGGGATGCGGCCTACATGGCGGTCACCAACGCCGGGCTCGTCGAGCGGCGGGCGGGTGAGCCGCCCCGGGTTCTGCGGAGCCGCGATCTGGTCGTGGACGGTGACTTCCAGCTCGCCATCGACTCCGTCGGCAACACCCTGGTTCTCGGAGAAGACGGGCAGCTGGCCCGCTGGGACCAGGAGCGCGGCTTCGTCCGGGTCGCGCCGCCGGAGGATGCCGCCCCGCAGGCGATCGCCACCGGACCAGAGGGGGCCTACCTCCTCGCCCGCCGAGGGGATGCCGCGCCCCCCACCCTGACCCTCTACCGGCGGGTCACGGACGGCTGGACCGTCGTGCTGGAACGTCAGGTGGACATCCCGGAGCCCTTCGTCGATGCGCCCTTCATGACCGTCGGGGAAGACGGCCGGGTCTGGGCGGGCCTTCGGATCCGGGACCGGGACCGAACCCGCACCCGCGGCGTGGTGCTCCTCGACCCGAGCGCGGAGGTGCCGAGCTACTTCCATCGGGGCGCAGGTCCCGAGACGGACGGCCCGAGCGCGGCGGCGATGCCCGACGAGGTCGAAGCGGTCGAGACGACGAACGGCCCGGACGTCTGGTTCGCTTCCTTGAGCGGAGCGATCCGCCTTTCCGGAGGCGAGGCCGAGGTCTACGGCGAGGCCAAAGGCGTTCGAGGCGAGGTGGTCACCGACGTCCTCCTCGGCCTGAACGACCGGATCTGGCTCGCCGCAGCGGAGGGGCTCGGCTTCTATACCGACGGCACCTTCGACTTCCCCGTGGTGGGCGAGGCCCGGGCGTTTCGGCCCGCGCGCATCGCCCTGGACGGGGCGGGCCAGATCTGGGGCGCCGGGGGGCGGGGCCTCATCACCGGGACCGAGGGGGACTTCGAGGTGATCGGTCAGTCCACCCTTCCCACCAACGACTTCGTCGACGTCGAGATCGACGGACGGGACCGGGTCTGGCTCCTCGCCCAGGACCAGGTGCTCCTCCTCAGCCGGGAGTCGACGGCGCCCGCCGGAAGCGGGTCCCCTATTCCCGGGGACCCGATCTCCCTCGACTGAATCGCTGCCAGGCCGCGTCCATCGGGCGACCCATCAGCCGCTCGGCCCCCGCCTGATCCATCATCGCGAACCGAAAGGTCCCCGTCAGGCAGGGTCCTTCGGCCTGGGAGAGACGCACCCCGACGTCCGCGAGGCGGCGCATGTCCTTCTCGATCCAGCTCCGGGCCTCGACGGGCACCCCGATCCGGACGGGTCGGTGGAACGCGCACTGGATCCGGGCGGTGAACCCGAAGCGGCCCAGCAGGCCCACCACGGCCCAGGCGGCCACCTCGTCCGCCAGGGTGGTGACCAGCCCGCCGTGCATCACGTTCGGCGGGCCCTGATGATCTTCCCCGGGGGTGAAATGGGTCACCACCGCATCCCCGAGCCGTTCGAAGCGCAGCCGGAAGCCGGTCGGGTGGCGAGGCCCGCAGCCGAAGCAGGCCTGGTCC
>DAPKRP010000026.1:0-1670 GCA_031800515.1 Polyangiaceae bacterium LLY-WYZ-14_1
GGGCCTCATCCAGGCGACCCTCGCCCGACCCCGCGCCCGTGGCGGCGCCCCCCGGGACCCGTACGCACCCCCGGCCAACCGGGACGGCGGCTTGCCCGGGGCGGACCAGGACACCCCCCACGGGACCCTTCGGGTCGTCGACCATTGGCTCGAGCCCGACCACCATCACGGCCGAGCCCCCATCGCCCGGGCGCTCACCGTGCCACCGGCTGCCCTCGCCGCCCTCTCCCTGGATGCCGGGCTCGGGGAGGTCGACCCCCGTCGGATGCTCTTCCTGGACACGGAGACCACCGGCCTCGCCGGGGGGACGGGGACGGTGCCCTTCCTCGTCGGGCTCGCCTGGTTCGAGGACGACTCCCTGCGGATCGAGCAGCTGCTGTTGCCCACCCTGGGGCGCGAGGCACCGATGCTTCGTCGCCTAGCGGAACGGGTCGGCGCCGCCTCCGCCTTGGTGACCTTCAACGGCAAGACCTACGACTGGCCCCTTCTCCGGACCCGGGCGGTTCTCGCCCGGGTGCCGGTACCCACCCCGACGGCGCATCTCGACCTGCTCCACTGCGCCCGACGGGTCTACCGCGCGCGCCTGACGGAGGGGGTGCGTCTGGTGCAGGTGGAAGACCAGGTGCTCGGCCTCTGCCGGGAGCACGACATCGCCGGCCACGAGATCCCCGGCCGCTACTTCGACTTCCTTCGGGGGATGGCCCCCGCCTCCGCCCTGGCGCCGGTCCTCGAGCACAACGCCCTCGACCTGGTCGCCCTGGCGGCGCTGGTGGGACGTCTGGGCCATGACTACCTGGCCGCCGGCGACGGCGGTCGGGACGACGACCCTCGGGACGCCCTGGGCTTTGCCCAGGTCGCCCGGCGGGCCCGGGACCCGGACCGAGCGACCCGCTTCGCCCGCCTGGCCGCCGACGGCGGTCTATCCTGCCCCCGGGGCGCCTTCGACGCGCACCGGTTGGTCGCCGACCTCGCACGGCGTCGGGGTGACGTGGCAGAGGAACGCGCTGCCCTCGACGCGGCCCTGGCCGCCGCGGAGGCGGACCCCCTCAGGACCGCCCGGGCGCATCTCGCCCTCGCCAAGCACCTCGAGCATCGGGCCAAGGATCTCGACGCCGCCCTCCGGCACGCCCACCGGACCGTGCCCGCCGAGCCACCGTCGGCCCGGGACCGGCGGGTCGCCCGGCTCGAGCGCCGACGGGCGCGACGGGACGAGCTCGCTGCGAACCCGGACGTCGCGTCAGCACCGGGCGTTGCGTCCCGGCGTCGCCCTCGCCGGACCGGGGGAGGTCGACGACCGGTCCTCCGGGAAGCAGCCGGTGACCTCTTCGAGCACGGTGGTCAGGTCGGGACCGTCCAGGTCGCAGATGCGGCCGGCGACGATCCCGTCCGGCCGGACGATGAACAAGGCGGGCGTGTTGTCGGGCACCCCGAAGCGCCGCCGCAGCTTGGACTCGGCGTCCACCAGCACCGCGTCGAAGCCGGGGACCCGACCCGCTTCCAGCGCCTGCTGGGCTCTGGTGACCAGATACAGGCGGAAGGGGGCGGCGGACGTCCGCTCTTGAGCCCAGGCGGCGAAGAAGTCCACCGAGACCCGGGAGCCGGGAAAGAACAGACCGACGAAGCTCGGACCGAACAGGGCGCGCAACCGGGTCCGGGTGCGACGGGGCTGT
>DAPKRP010000027.1:0-4223 GCA_031800515.1 Polyangiaceae bacterium LLY-WYZ-14_1
CTCCGGGGGGGCGGAACGGCTGGCCCGGGAGGGAGGCAGCGGGCTCTCGTGGACCACCTTGTGAGCGACGGCCACGGCGTCGTCGCCGGGGAAGGCCCGGACGCCGGTGAGCGCCTCGTAGAGCACGGCGGCGAAGGAAAACAGGTCGCTCGCCTCGGCGTAGCGGGCATCCTGAAGGGTCTCCGGAGCGGCGTAGCAGGGGGTCCCGAGAAACTGCCCCTCCCGGGTCAGGGCAGCGTTCGGCACCCGCGCCACGCCGAAGTCGGCGAGCTTCGTCCGGCCGTCGGCGGTCAGCAGGAGGTTGTCGGGTTTGATGTCCCGATGGATGATCCCCGCGGCATGGGCGATGTCGATCGCCTCGGCGACCTGACCCGCCAGGGCGAGAAGCCGGTCCGCGTCGAGGGGGCCGTCCGCCCGGATCACCTGCTTCAGGGTCGAGCCCGGGACGTACTCGAAGACCAGAAAGGGGCCGAGGCGCTCGTCCTCCCCGACGTCGTAGACCTGGACGATCGCGGGGTGGTGGAGCCGGGCCGCGGCTCGGGCCTCGTTCCGGAAGCGCTCGAGGAAGGTCGCCTTCGCCTCGGCTTCGAGCTCGAGGTCCCGGACCGTCTTGATCGCGACGGGACGGTCGAGCTCCGGGTCCCGCCCCAGATAGACGAGGCCCATCGCGCCCGCCCCGAGGAGACGGTCGATCTCGTAGCGTCCGACGGTCCTGGGGATCTCGGGAGGCTGATTCCGGGACGGCACGGGGTCGGTCAGAGCCGGTGAAGCTTCACCGTGTTGGTGCGGGCGGAGACCGGCCAGCCGGTGACCAGAGCGAAGGGATCGCCCCGTTCGCAGAGCCCTTCCCGGGCCAGGACGGCGGCCGCCACCCGGAGGGTTTCTTCGAGGTCGTCCGGCGGGATCTCGACCCGCGGCAGCACCCCCCATTCCAGGGCGAGCTGGTTCGCGCTTTTCTCGTCCGCGGTGATCGCGACGATCGGCGCCCGGGGGCGATGCTCGGCGACGAGGTTCGCGCTCCGGCCGTAGCGGGTGAAGACGACGATCGCCTTCAGCGGCAGCACGGCCGACAGAAGGGCAGCGTTCAGGGCGGCGGCGTTGGCGAACTCCCAGTCGCCCCAGTCCCGGATGGTCTGCACGGTGGTCTCGACCCCCAGGGAGGCGCCCTCTTCCCCCCGGAGCCATTCCCCTTCCACCTCCCGCAGGATGGCATCCATCATCCGGACCGATTCGAGGGGATAGCGGCCGGTGGCGGTCTCACCGCTCAACATGACCGCGTCGGTCCCGTCGAGGACCGCGTTGGCGACGTCCGCCGCTTCTGCCCGGGTCGGCCGGGGATTGCGGATCATCGAGTCGAGCATCTGGGTGGCGGTGATGACCACCTTCCCCCGGGCGTTGGTCTCCCGGATGATCCGCTTCTGGATCAGGGGGACCTTCTGCGCCCCGACCTCGACCCCCAGGTCCCCCCGGGCGACCATGCAGCCGTCGGCGGCATCGCAGATCTCGGCCAGTCGGGCCACCGCTTCGGGCTTTTCGATCTTCGCGATCACCGGGGTGCCCTTGGCCAGCCGCTTCGCCTCTTCGACGTCCACCGGGCTGCGGACGAAGCTCAGGGCGACGTAGTCGACCTCGAGCTCGCCGACGGCGAACTCCAGGTCTTCCTGGTCCTTCCCGGTGAGGGCGGGCGTGCTGAGCTTCGCACCGGGCAGGTTCAGGCCCTTCCGGTCGGACAGGGGGCCCCCGACCTCGACCCGACAGACCACGTCCGTCTCGTCCTCCACCCGGAGGACCCGCAGCCGGAGAAGCCCGTCATCGAGCAGGATCGCGGTGCCCTCTTCCACGTCCCGGGGCAGGGGCTCGTAGGAGACGGAGACCTGATGTTCGTCCCCGGGCACATCCCGGGTGGTCAAGCGGAACTCGGCACCTTCAGCCAGGTCGATGGGGCCGTCGGGAAAGGTGCCGATCCGCATCTTCGGACCGCTCAGGTCCGCGAGGATGGCCAGAGGCCGTCCGGCCCGCTGGGAGGCGAGGCGGACGAAGCGCGCCATCTCCGCGTGGCTCGCGTGGTCGCCGTGGCTGAAGTTCAACCGCGCGCAATCCATGCCCGCCGCCACCAGGGCGTCGATGGCCTCCTGGGTCGCGACGGCGGGACCCAGGGTGCAGACGATCTTGGCGCGTCGCATGGCGGGGTTGTACCGATCGGCGGCTCCGTCGTCGACTCTCCGATGCCCACGACCCCGGACCAACCCCGAACGCCCCCGCCTCGGACGGCCCTCCGGCTTCCCCCGCGGCCCTGGGCCGTCGTCGAGCTGCCCCGCTGGGGCTTCGTCAAGCGCGCTGGGGACGGGCGGATCGATTTCGTCTCCCCGGTGCCCTGCCCCTACAACTATGGGTCGCTGCCGGGGCTCGGCTCCGGCGACGGGGACGCCCTGGACGTGCTCCTCGTGGGCCCCCGGCTCCCGCGGGGAACGCGGGTACGCTGGCCCGTCCGGGGTGTTCTCGGCTTCGTCGACGCGGGGGCCTTCGACCCGAAGGTCGTCTGCAGCGAGGCGCCCCTCGGCCCCATCGAGACGGCCGCCCTCGGCCGCTTCTGCCGGATCTACGCCGTCGGAAAGGGAGCTCTCCAGGGGATCCGGGGACGGCCCGGGGCCACCCATTGCCTGGGGTGGCTGCCCTGGAGACGGGCTGACTGACGCCGCCGACGACGAGGGGCGAGGGACTCACCGAACCGGCCAGACGTAGCCGTCGTCGAGGAGCACGTCCTCCGCGACACCGTCCCGCTCGACGGTGAGGGTGAAGCCCCGTTCGGCGGCGAGGGAGAACGCCGTCGCTGCCCGGGCATCCCCCAGGCTGGTGATGCTCTCCCCATCGATGGCCACCACCGTGTCCCCCTCTTCGATCCCCGCCCGGCCGACCGGCGAATCCTCGACGATCTCGACGATTCGAAAGCTCTCGTCCCGGACCTCGTAGGTCGTCACCCCGATCCCCCGGTAGGGTTTCGGGTGGCGGACCCGGACGATCAGGGTGACCCCGCTGTCGAGGCGGAGCCGCAGGTCGCCGTCGGGAACCGCGTTCGCGGGCAGCCCCCGGTTGCGCCAGACACCGATGGGGTCGTCGTTGCTCACGATCCCCCGGTCGGCATCCCAGACCTCGACCTGGAGCTGGGCCGTCGGAGGGAGCCGGAGGTTGCCGGGCACCTCGACCTCGAACTCGGCCTGGAAGGTGTTCTCGAGGGGCTCCGATGCGAAGAGGAGCTTCCCGTTGCGGAGGATCCGCACGTAGGGGTCCGGCCCCCCCGTCTCCTCGGCTTCGTCATCGTCCCAGGGCAGCCCGCTCCGTTGTCGGGGGGGGACCACGGTCTCGACGATCTCGAGCCGCCAGACGTGCTCGGGGTAGGAGATGGCGCTGGTCCCCGTGTCCGTCGCGGGCGCCAGGGACGTGGTCCGTCGCGGGTAGGCGCAGCTCAGCGGCAGGATCAAGACCACCGCCGGCAGGAGCGCCCGGGCCGCCGCCCCCACCGTCGAGACGGGTGCCCGGGGGTCCCCGCGGCTCCCCGTTGCCGGCCGCCTGCTCGGAGCGAGGCCTCGGTCGGGGGCGGGGGGAACGAGGCCTCTCCGGTGCACGGCGCAACCCTCTCACGGGCATGCCGGGGTCGCCAACTTCTCCGCGGCGCGACGGCGCTGGAACGGTTCCTCCCCGCCCGGCGGAGGGCCGCCGGTCCCGCCGGGCCTGCCGATCTGTTGCCGTCGGTGACCAACTAGCGCAGATCCGTCGCGTGAGCGCGCTCCGGAGTGGCCGGTCGGCCGGTCGTCGCCTTTCCGCCGTGGACGCCGCCTGGCTCCGGATGGACTCCCCCACCAATCCGATGGTGATCACCGCGGTCCTCGCCTTCGAGGGGGCCGTCGGCCACGAGGAGCTGACCCGCCTCGTCCGGGAACGGCTCCTCCCGGACGACCGGTTTCGCCTGCGGCCGGTCCCCGGTGGCTGCCTGGGCTACCCCCACTGGCAGGAGGACCCGTCCTTCGACCTCGCCCACCATCTCCGTCGGCAGGAGCTCCCGGCACCGGCGGACCGTCGGACGGTGGAGACCACGGTCAGCGACCTGATGTCCGGGCACCTCGACGGGGATCGGCCCCTCTGGGAGATCCACCACCTCCAGGGTTTCGAGGAGGGTTCCATCCTGGTCGCCCGGGTCCACCACAGCCTGGGGGACGGGGTGGCCC
>DAPKRP010000028.1:0-2344 GCA_031800515.1 Polyangiaceae bacterium LLY-WYZ-14_1
CTCGGACTTCGCCCGGGATCGGCAGACACGGTCCCCCATGGTCTACGTCGGGGCCAACGACGGCATGCTCCACGGTTTCTACGCCACGACCGGAGAGGAGGCCTTCGCCTACGTGCCCAACAAGCTCCTCGACATCCGGGAAGAGAAGATTCTGGGCACGGAGAAAGTGTACCCGCACGCCAACCCCGTGGATCAGCTGGCGACGCCCCTGTACACGCACAAGTACTTCGTGGACTCGACCCCCGTGGCGGAGGACGTCTTCATCAAGCCCAGCGACCTCGCGCCCCGGCAGTGGCGCACGGTGCTCATGGGGGGGCTCGGCGCCGGGGGCAAAGGGTACTACCTAGTGGACGTCACGGATCCCGGTGCGCTCTTCGCCTCCGAGTCCGCGGCGACGAACGCGGTCCTGTGGGAGTTCACGGACGCGGACGACACGCCTCCCACGGAGCCGGACCTGATCGGCGAGCTCGACCCCGTGGGCGAGCCCCTCAAGGATCTGGGCTTCACGCTCAGCGAGCCTACCATGGCCCTGTCCAACGTCGACGACGCCACGGGCACCGAGAAGGAGTGGGTCGGGATCTTCGGCAACGGTTACAACAGCACCAGCGGCATGGCCAAGCTCTTCGTGCTCTTCCTGGATCACGGGCGGAACGGCTGGGACTCCCCCGGGGAGCACGACTTCGTGAAGATCTCGACGGGATTCGGCGTCCCCGGTCCCGGGGAGCCGAACGAAGGCCTGCCGAACGGCCTGGGTACCCCGGCCCTCGTCGATGTGGACAACGACGGCACCGTGGATCTCGCCTACGCCGGGGATCTTCTGGGCAATCTGTATCGCTTCGACCTGCGCGCCTCGGATCCTTCGAGCTGGAGCGCGACGCGCATCTTCCGCGCCGTCTACGACGACGGGGTCACGGTGACGCAGCAGCCGATCACGGAACAGCCCACGGTCCTCGAGCATCCGGACGAGGGCTACCTCATCGTGTTCGGTAGCGGCAGCTTCATTACCGAGGAGGACGGGGTGAGCACGGACATCCAGTCCATCTACGGGATCTGGGACCGCCTCGAGGCCACACCCCTGGCCGTGAGCGGTGCCCCGGAGACCTTCAAGGCCACCTACCTCGTGGAACAGACGATCACGAACGTGGTGACGGACGTCGGTGGGGAGCTGGAGACCCTGCGCATCTTCAGTGACAACGAGGTCGCCTGGGCACCGGGGTCGGTGCAGGGATGGTACATCGACCTCGACATGCCCCGGGCCGCCACGACCCTGGACGGGGACCCCAACCCGGACCTTCGTGGCGAGCCCCCTCCGGGACCGCAGTTCCCGGGTGAACGCGCTGTGCGCCGGTTCCTCTTTCGCAACGGCAACATCATCACGACGACCGTGATCCCGCGGGGGGCGGACAGCTGCCTGGTGGCGCCCACGGGGGCCGTACTGATCTTCGACGCCTTCCAGGGGAGCAACCCCGAGCGGCCCTTCCTGGATCTGCAGAACGACGGCGTCGTGGACGAGAACGACCTCATCGAGGTGGGCGGAGAGGAGTACGCCGCCTCCGTCCTCTACGGTATCGGTGACGTGGGTGGTCAGCTGACGGATCCATCCGTGCTGCGCGGGCCCGGGGACACGGATCTGCTGTTCATCAGCGGCAGCGGCGCCGAGGGCGGGGCGGACAGCTTGCAGGACCTGACCGAGAGTGCCGACATCGAGGGCATCACGGGTCCGAAGACGGGCCGCCTGTCCTGGCGCGAGCTCGACTTCAATCCCAACTGAGGTTGCAGGAGGACCGGCCGATGCTTCGTTCGCTCATCCTGGGGTGCCTGCTGGCCTGGGGCGGACCCGCCACCGCGGCGGAGACCCTGGCCCGGCAGATCCCCGGATCCGTCTACGAGCACGACTCCGGGTCGATCCGGGTGCTCGACTTCGGCGCCTGGACCGTACGCATCGACGGCACGGACTACGAGGTGGCGCGGGACGTGATCGTGTTCGACGAGGGGATCGAGAGCGCCTTCACGCTGCTGTCCGTGGGCGATGCGGTCCAGTTCACCTTCGAACGGGGGGCGGATGGCATGCGACGCCGTCTGATCCGTGTGGTCGAGGTGGTCGATCCGGAGCGCGTGGAACAGCACTGAGCGCCTTTGAAGCGATCGACAGCCGGCTGCGCGACCCGGGGCGCCGCGTCGCGGGAGGCTTCCCTGGGGCTGCCGGTGAGTGTCAAGGTAGTTGTCGCACGGATCACGCAGCGCAGCTCGATTTGGTATGCCGGGTGGGCGTGTCTGCCGCAGACGGCTCCCGCTCCGGATTCAGGGTCACACAGCCCTGGTGGCTCCAGTCGCGCGTCTTGCC
>DAPKRP010000029.1:0-3742 GCA_031800515.1 Polyangiaceae bacterium LLY-WYZ-14_1
CCCCGGAGCCCTCCCTCGCCGCCTGGACTCCGCTCCCGGCCCCCGAGACGCCGACGGATTTCGTCGACGGCCTGGTCACCCTGGGCGGCGCCGGGAGCCCCCAGCTGCGGCGTGGGTTCGCCATCCATCTCTACGCGGCCAACCGCAGCATGGACCGGCGACTCTTCTACGATGCCGATGGCGAGCTCCTCGTCGTGCCCCAGGAGGGTCGCCTCACGGTGATGACCGACCTCGGCGCCCTGGATGCCGCCCCGGGGGAGGTCTTGCTGCTGCCGAAGGGCATGCGCTTTTCCGTCCTGCTGCCGGACGGGGTGGGGAAAGGGTACGTCGCCGAGCTCTTCGCCCGCCGTTTCGTGCCGCCGGAACGGGGACCCATCTGCGCGAACGGTCTCACCGAGCCCCGGCACTTTCGGGTGCCCCAGGCCTGGCTGGAAGACCGTCTGGAACGGGGCTACCGCGTCGCCGCGAAGCACGGGGGAGCCCTCTTCGAGGCGACCCAGGACCATTCCCCCTGGGACGTCGCCGCCTGGCACGGGAACTGGGTCCCCGCGGTCTACGATTTGATGGATTTCGGTCCGGCGGGCTTCACCCGCTTCGACCATACGGACCCCTCCGTCTACACGGTCCTCGCCGCGCCCCTGGACGAGCCCGGGGCCGACGCCCTCGCCTTCGTCGTCTTCCCGCCGCGCTGGGACCCGACGGAGCACACCTTCCGGCCGCCCTACTTCCACCGGAACGTGACCACCGAGGTGAACGGGATCATCCGGGAACCGGCGAATCCCGCCTCCCCCTTCGCGGCGGGGATGACCTTTCTGACGCCCTCCCTCACCTCTCACGGGGTGCTGGCCCGCGGCGTGGAGCGCTTTCTCTCCCTGCCCGAGGAGGCGGCGAACCGCCCCCACCGGTCCCGGGAGACCAGCCTCTGGTTCCAGTTCGAATCCGCCCTGCCGATCTCCCTGACCCGCTGGGCCCGAAGCGGCCCCGCGCGTATCGGGGATTGGCCGGAGCGCTGGGGCAGCTATCGGAGCCATTTCGACCCCGACGACCCGGCGGGTCGGTCGAGGGCGTAGACCGGGTCAGTCGAACACGTAGACGGAGCCGGCGTCGGTGCGGGGTGGCTCCTCGGTCCCCCGGCCCGGGGAACCGATGAGGAAGCGCGCCGCATCCGTGGCGACGGCGCTTCCGAAGGCCGCATCCGCGGCGACGTCTTCCGCCTTGAGGTAGCCGGCGAGGGACCAGAGGTCCCCGAGACGGCGGAAGACGAAGGCTGCCCCGGAGTCGGTGACCCCCTCCGAGGAGAGGTCGAAGCCGTCGCCGTCTTCCCCGGGCGCCCCGATGACGGCGCTGTTGTCGAAGAGGGCGACGGAGGTGCCGAATCGGTCCCCGTCCAAGACCTGGCCGTCGTCCGCGCTGCCGCCCTTGATGTATCCTTGGACGACCCAGCGGACCTCGCCTTCGCCGTCGACCTCCCGGACGAAGGCGTAGACGGCCCCGGCATCCGGGGCCTCGTTGTTCGACCGATCGCTGCCATTGGCGTCGTCCCCCGGGGCGCCGACGAGGACGCTGTCGGCGAAGAGGGCGACGGCGGTCCCGAAGGCGTCCCCGGCCCCGATCGCCCCCGTCGGGGTGGCCTTGAGGAAAGCCTCCTGGACCAGGGCGCCGTCCACGCTCCTGGGCTCGAAGACGTAGACCGCGCCAGAACCCGGGGCCGTCGTCTCCGGGTCGTCGGCGTCCAGGGTCGACTCGCCGGGAGCGCCGACGGCGACCCGACCTCCCTGGGTGGCGACGCTGGCGCCGAAGGCCGCGTCCACGTCCGGGTTTCCCGCCTTGAGCAAGACCGTTTCGGACCAGACGCCATCGGCGTCTCGGGTGAACACGTAGGCGCCGCCGGCGCCCGGGGCGTCGTTCGTCGCCGGGTCGATCCCGCGGGAGGATTCCCCGGGGGCACCCACGACGACCTGGTCCCCGGCGAGGGCGACGGCGGTCCCGAAGGCGTCGTCCGCCCCGGCGTTCGAGGCTTCCAGGGTGGCCTGATGGCTCCAGAGCCCGTCGTCGTCTCGGACGAAGACGTGGGCGGCCCCGGCGCCGGCCAGCCCGTCGGTGGCGGTCCCGGGGGCACCGACGACCAGGGTGTCTCCATCGAGGGCGACGCTGGCGCCGAACCGCTCGCCGGAGGCGGGCACCGGCGCTTTGAGGAGGGCCGCCTCCGCCCAGCTCTCGGACCCGCCCTCTTCCAACTCGAAGACGCGGACCGCTCCCGCCTCCGGGGCGTCGTCATTCCCCCGGCCCGTCCCATCCGAGTCTTCCGCCGGCAGACCGACGACGAAGCGTCCCCCGTCGACGTCCACCGCCTCTCCCAGCCGGTCCCCATCCTGGATCGGGTCCCCGTCGAGGCGGGCGACCTGTGCCGCCTCGGCGCCGTTGAAGGTGACGAGGTGCCGGGTCTGGGTCACCCCGTCCCGCGCGAGGCAGGTCACCTCGATGGTCCGTCGGGCGCCCCGAGGGACGCGGAACCGGTCGGAGACGGCGCCGCTCGCCACCTGCTCCTCGCCGACGGTGATGGTGGCCCCCGGGTCGACGCTCACGGGGACGAGCTGGACGGAGCCGGTCAGCGCGGCGAGCCGGACCAGGAAGCGTTCGACCTCCGGGTCGAAGGCGGGGACGAGGGGGCCGGAGAGGCTCTCGAGGTCGGCGAGCTCGGCGCTGGTGGCATCGACCTGCAGGGTGTAGGTGCGCCGGGGGGAGCCGGCGGGGGCGGTGACCACCAGGTTGATGGTGTTGACCCCGATGCCGAGGGGGACCGTCACCGGCTCCCCGGGGCTCGTGCGCTCCCCGTTGATGGACAGGGAGGCGTCCGGGTCCGTCGGGGTGGCCCGCACCTCGACCTCGCCCTCGGGGAAGACGGTGGGCGCGACCGTGTAGGTGAAGACGTCGGGCCCGACCCGCGGCGTCAGGGTGCCGAGGGAGATTTCGATGTCGTCCAGGGTGGCGATGGTCGAGGGCGGCGGCCCCGCGTCCGGGAGGGGGCCCGCATCCGGGCCGGCATCCATCATGGGAAATCCGACCCCGTCGTCACCGCAGGCGGCGACGAGGGCGACGGACACGGCCAGGGCGAGGGAGCGAGGACCAAGCATCCCGCAGCTTTACCCCGGGTCCCGCCGCCGGCGAAACCCTTTCCTCGGTCGAACCGGCCGCCGGACCGCCCGGCAGCGCCGGGCGGGTCGGTGGGTCATGAAGGACTCGCTCGGTCCAAGGGACGGTCGCCGTCAGGCGTCCGGACCGCGGCCGCCCGCGGGCTTCGTGGCCGCCGGACCGCCCGGCCACGCCGGGCGGGTCGGTGGGTCATGAAGGACTCGAACCTTCAGCCAATGGATTAAGAATCCACTGCTCTACCGATTGAGCTAATGACCCGGAGCGAATGTTCAAGGAGCGGACCCGGCAGGATTCGAACCTGCGACCTGCGGATTCGAAGTCCGACGCTCTATCCAGCTGAGCTACGGGTCCAGGGGGTGTGCCGCCGCGCCCCGACGGGGCCCGGCGACCCGTCGCGCCATCCTCGCCGGAGGTCCCGGTGAGGCCGCCACGGGGCCGCCAGGGATACCGCATCTCGCCAGGCTGTCAACGCACAGACCCGACCGGGGAGGACGGCGTGCCCCCGAGCCAGGAGCCCCGCGGCGGGGCGGCTCGCCGCCCGGGCTCAGCCGACGGGGGGCGGCGTGGGGTGACTGACGGGATTTGAACC
>DAPKRP010000030.1:0-2575 GCA_031800515.1 Polyangiaceae bacterium LLY-WYZ-14_1
TCGGCCCCTGACCGGGGCTCGGAGACGACCCCGGGGGGGCCGCCAGGGCGGGGGCGGTGGACGCGGACGCTTCTTCTTCGGCCTCCGGGAGCACGACGACGAAGGTGCTGCCCACCCCGGATCGGGTGCGCACTTCGATGCGGCCCCCGGCGGAGACGACGATCCGCTGGGAGATGGCGAGCCCCAGGCCCGTGCCCCGGGTCTTGGTCGTGACGAAGGGGACGAAGAGGTTCGCCAGGACGGCCTTCGGGATCCCCGGGCCCGTGTCCCGCACCCGGATCTCCGCGACGGATCCGGGCCCGGGGGGCTTGCCCGCACCCGGGTCTCCCGATTCCCTGGCGCGGCGACGGGTTTCCACGGTCAGGTCGCCCCCGTGCTCCATCGCCTGGATGGCGTTCTGGAAGAGGTTGATCAGCACCTGCCGCAGCAGCTCGAGGTCGATGCGGACCCGGGGTGCCAGCCCATCGAAGTCCGTGAGGACCCGGATGCCCGCCTCCCGGCACTGGGGCTCCAGAAGGCGCAGGGTGCGTTCGATGGCGGCGTTCACGTCGGCGGGGATCGGGTCCCCCGTCGACGGGCGGGCGTAGTCGAGGAAGGAGGACACCACCCGGTCGAGGCGGTCGACCTCGTCGACGATGATGCGGAGGAACTCGTCCGTGAGCAGGCCCCGATCCCCCCGGTCCGAGGGGTCGGACCCGGACGCGCCCCCGGGACGGTCGGTCGCGCGCTCTTCCTCGTCGGCGTCCGCCTCGAGGTATTGGGCGGCGGCCTTGATGGCGCCGAGGGGGTTGCGGATCTCGTGGGCGAGGCCGGCGGCCATCTCCCCCAACGCCGCCAGCCGGTCCCGGTTCTTCAACCGCTGATAGAGTCGGGAGTTCTCGAGGGCGATCGCCGCCTGAGCGGCGAGCCCTTCGAGGAGCACCACATCCTCCGGGCTGAACGCGTCCCGAAGGCGCTCGTCGTCGACGACGAGCAGGCCGTAGGGACTGGTCTCCCGGACCGCCGACCCTCCGCCCCCGAGGCTGGGCGGGGCGGGGCCTTTCCCCTCGCCCTGGATGGCCAGGCAGAGGGAGGCGTTCATCGCCTCCAGGCTGCGGATCGTCTCGTGCAGGGTCTCGGCCTCCCGTTCCCTGCCGAGCTCCCGGTGGTCCTTGAGCTCCCGGTCCAGGGCATCCCGGTCGACGCTCCGATCCCGGGCGAGTCGTTCCAGGAGGGGGCGCGCCGCAAGGCGGTCGACCCGGGGGACGGGGCCCGGGCCGAGATGTCCGGCGAGGCCGTAGCCCCGAAGGTCCTCGTCCAGGAAATAGACCGCCGCGTGGGTCACCCTGCGGGAGCGCTCGAGGCCCTCGAGGAGAAGCCGGGGGACCTCGTCGGCTTCGAAGACGTGGGCGAGTTGACGGCGGAGGTCGTCGATGACCCGCTCGAGGTCGAAGCGTTCCCGGAAGAAGATCTCGGCGATCTTCTGCTCCACCTGGGTGCGGATCGGGTCGAAGAGGAGCAGCAGGACCAGGGCTGCGCTCACCGAGTGGAAGAAGAAGTTGCCGCCGGCGAGCCCCACCAGAAACCAGAAGATGGTGGCGATGGTGAAGGACAGGGCGGTCAGCACGGTCAGCCGACCGGCGAGCTCGTAGAGGTCGATCAGGCGGTAGCGCAGGATCGACTGAGACAGGACGTACAGGAAGACCAGCGTCAGGATGGTTCCGACGGGCGGTATCTCGAGGCCGACGTAGGGCAGGTAGTCCGCCAGGGTGAAGGTCGCGGCCAGCGCCCCCACCAGCGTCAGATATCGGAGCCGGGCCCGCTCGAACCGAGAGCGCACCACCCGGCTCCGGCTGAACAGCAAGGCCATCGACGCGGCCAACATCGTCAGGACGTAGACGAAGACCGCGACGCCGAGGGGGCGCTGGCTATCGATGGGGGTGATCACGGCCCCCGCCAGCAGCCCGAGGGCCCCGACGACGGCGAGCCGGCTCAGCACCATCCAGCCGCGGCCCTGCTCGTCGATGAAGGCGCGGAAGAAGCGCACCCCGGCCAGGGGAAGCAACACGGCGCAGACCAGGTTCACCCGAGACCAGGGCTCTTCTCCGGCCATCCGGCGGAGCACGGCGGTCGCGTACCAGAGGGCGACGGATCCGGCGAAGCCAGCGAACAGCCAGTGGACCGCGCGCCTCCGGGGTCGCAGCAGCACCGCGGTGGCGATCGCCGCGGCGAGGGCCGCCGCCATGAGGGAGGTTTGCGCCCGGAGGTCCACGCGGGATGGTCACCTGTCTCGGGGAAGGTGGGTCGAACCCGCCCCTCGGGACCGCACCGAATCCCTCAGCGGGTCCGGGAATCGGGGCAGACGTCCGTGGTGAGCTCGAAGGAGGCCGTCGTCGTCTTGACCGGGACCCGGGCCGTGTCGGCGCCGGAGCCGGTGCCGGGGTTCTGGTCCTGCCCATCATCCCCCATCGTCTTGGCGGCCTTCCGGGAGCGATCGTCCTCTTGGTCGCCGGTCGTTTCCTGCCCCGCGCCTCCCCGATCCGAGGGCTGGGGGAAGGGGTCGCCGCCGGTGGGGTTGTTGTCGGAAGGCTGGGGG
>DAPKRP010000031.1:0-3249 GCA_031800515.1 Polyangiaceae bacterium LLY-WYZ-14_1
GGATGGGCGGGCGTCGCGGGCTGGATGCCGACGCGGGGGACGAGAGGGGGCTGCTCGCTTGTTCCGTGGTCACAGTGGCTCCCGGGAGACCGGCTCCCGCCCCGGGAGCTACGCCCATCTGAGCGATCGTCCAGAAAAAAGGAGGGGGTCGCCGTCGGAAGGACCGGTCGGAAGGTCGCCGGGAGTCCTCCTGGATCACTGCCAGTCGGTGAAATCTTCCCCTAGAAGCTCGCTCAACCGCTCGTTGTGGGGGCGGAAGAAGGCGGCGAGGGCCGCTCGGTCGAAGCCCTGGTCGGAAGGCCGCCGGTCCCCCCCGCCGTGGCGCTCGAAGGGCACCTCGACGGGACCGAGGCCGAGGTGTTCGAGCACCCGGGCGAAGTGGGGCCCCGGCTCCGCGAAAAAGCGGTCGTAGCGCTGGACGAGCAGCTGCTCCCGGGGGAAGCGCGCCAGGTAGCGCTCGAGCTGAGGGGCGTAGATCCCGCGGCTCAGGTAGCTCTCCCGCCGGTGCGCCCGGCTGTCCCGGCGGGGGTGGGCCGCGAGGGTCGCCTCGGCCCCGGGCACCCGGGCCCGTTCCTCGTCGAAGGCCTGTTGCATCGGGCGTCGTTCGCCGCCCTGGCGTCGCTCGTGGCCGTGGTGGCTCACCGCCCGGTCGATCGGGTTGCGCAGCAGGACGAGGAGCCGCGCCTCGGGGAAGGTCTCGGCGATCCGGTCTGCGCAGTGGGGGTGGTACAGATAATACGGTGAGCCCTCGCCCGTGATCGTCCGGCCGTCCGCCGGGTCCCGGGGAAAGTGCGCCAGGTACCAATCGAGCCCCTTGTGGAAGCTCGCGTCGAAGAAGTGCACCTCCTTGACGATGGGCTCGACCACCCGGGGATGCTGGGCGAGGTAGCGGAACAGGGACGTCGTCCCCGCCTTCTGGGCGCCCAGGATGAGGAAGGTCGGCCGCATCCGCTCCCCCCGCCGGGCCGCCACCCGGCGCGGCACCAGGTAGACGTCCCGGGCGGCGGCGCGAAGCTCCCGCCGCAGACGCGCGTCGAACCACGCCTGGGCTCGGTCGAAGGGTCCGGCGGCCATCGGGCGCATCTTCCCCAGGGTGACCCCCCCGTCAACCAGCGGGGGGCGGGGTCGTCGGCTTGTCGGGGACGTGGGACACCCTCTCAGCGGATGCGGGCGACGTACTGCACCTCGCCGTTTGCGGTGAAGAGCGCCTCCGGAGTCGTCCCGTCCAGACGGTAGAGGCTGGTCTCGCCGGCTTCCTCGTCGACGACCGGGAGCAGGTAACGATCGTCGACGACGAAGGGGCCGAAGGAGATGCCGCTGAGCGGCAGGGCGTCGACGAGCGCCGCCGAGGCGCCGGAGAGCTCGCCGACGGCGAACCTCCAGACCTCGAGGTCGAAATAGGCCCGCGGATCGTCGAGGCTCGCCGGGTCGAAGTCGGAGGCGAATGCCCGGGTGACGAAGGTGCCATCCCCGCGCCCCACCAGGTCGGCGACGTGGGGCACGCCGAGGGTTTCCCGTAGGTCGAGGAGAAAGTCTCCATCGAAGGCGGACTGGCTCGGGTCGTACCGCAGGAGGCACGGTGCGGGGATGTCGTCGGTGCCGAAGACGTCGAGGGCACCGTTCAGGCTGTCCCCGACCAGGAAGGCGGAGCCGTCGTCGATCAGGGCGCCGCCGGACAGAGCACAGCGGTCGTCTTCGAAGAGTCCGATGACTCGGTCTTCCGTGGCCGAGACGACGAAGGCGGCCACCGAGGGTACCGCGTCGAGGGCGAGCAGGTTGCTGAAGCTCAGCGGCATCACCACCTGGTCGCCGACCTGCTGCGGCGTCCCGCCGACGGCGTCGAACCCTTCTCGGGCGAGCTCGGGCGCCGCGAAGGTGGTCACGATCTCCATTGCCTCGGGGTCGAAGACGACGACCTGCTGGCCGGAGATGTCGACGTAGTAGGCCCGCCGGGGGTCGAGGAAGACGATCGAGCTCCGAAAGGAAACGATGCCCAGGCCGGCCATCGAAAAGCGTCCGGTCTCTTGGAGCCGGAGCTCCGGTGACACCTCGTACCGGATGACCGCGCCGCGCTCCCCGTCGAAGGCATAGACGCGTTCGTCGAAGACGAGGGCCCGGGAGGTGCCAGGCAGCTCCAAGGCCTCGGACGCATCCAATCTGCCGAGCTCGAGCTCCCGCGCCGTCGTCAGCAGGACGGTGCGGTCGGAGGGCGTCCGAATCCGGGTCGCGACGAGGAAGGCGTTTTCCGCGGGAGACCCCCCGCCCATCGCTCCCGCGGCGTCATCGCCGCAGGCGCCTAGGGCGATGGCCAAGACCCCGGGGAACAGGCTACGAATGCGTGTCTTCATGATATTGAAAGTCGTTTTCACATAGGGGAAGCCGGCCGTCAACGGGGCCGAGTCGATCCTTCGGCCTCATCCGGGTGTCGTTTCGCTCGTTCTTCCCGGGTCCGGTGGTGAGCGTCGAGAGCGCTCGCCGAAGCCCCTTCGCGGGTGTGCGAAGACGCAGCCCGTGGATGGCCCTTTTATGAAAATGACTTTCACTTGCATCATGGCCCACGCGCTCTTCGACCTGCCGCTCCCCTCCGGCGATCCGGATCTCTTCACCGGGCTCGCCACCGCCGACCGGTGGGAATCTCCAACCGTCACCGATCCCGTCTTCTCGAGGGACACCTGGAAGGTCTCCCGTCCGGGAGCATCAGGCTTCGGGGCGCTGATGCGGACCCAGCTCGGGCGCTGTGCCCGTGCCTTGGTAGCGGCCCACGCTCTTGGCTCCGGGAGCTCTGCCTCGAGGGGCGCCGTCGAGCTCCGGTGGCCCGCCTTGGGGATCACCCTCGTCGGGCGCCCCTCCTCCGCCTGGCCGGCGGCCGGCATCTTGGCGATCAGGCGCCGAGACATGGGCGTCTTGGCGTCGTTCCTCGACCTGGCCATCCCTTCCCCCCAACCCTCCGCCGTTCTGTTCTCGCCTCGACATGCGGCTGTCGAAGCCGTCTCCGCCGAGCTCGCCGCCCGGATCGAGCGTGCCCTCGACCTTCGGGAAACCGTTTGACCGAGCCTCTGGAAGGGTGACTCCAGGGAGCGTGCGCGAGCCTGCGACCGGCGCGTGGACATGGCATAGGTCGCCGACCCGCGGCGCCAGCCGCGGCGAGGTGCAGGCGGTCGTGGCAGCGGTGACGAGGTCGGTGGGGTGGGGGTTGGTCGGGATGGCTCTGGGCCTGCTCGTGCCTCGGGGCGTCGCCGCCCAGGACGA
>DAPKRP010000032.1:0-2536 GCA_031800515.1 Polyangiaceae bacterium LLY-WYZ-14_1
GGGGCTCGCCGCCGCCTTCGCCGGGGCCGGCGCGCCGGTGACGCTGCTGCCGGGCCGCCGCGGCCTCGCCGGGGCCCGGGCCCGGGCCGCCCTCGCCCACGCCGGGGCCACCCTCCTCGCCGTCCCGGATGGGGCGATCGAAGAGGTCGCCGGGAAGGTGGGGCCGGCGATCGCGGAGCACGGCGCCCTGTTTCACCTGGCCGGAGCCCTCGGTCCCGAGATCCTCGTGCCCTCCGGCCTGCCGGAGCGGCGGTGCGGGGCGCTACATCCCCTGGTGTCCTTCGCCCGGGGGACGCGACCGCCGGAGCTCGCCGGCACCACCTTCGCGCTGGCCGGCGGGATCGACGCGCGGCGGGTCGGGCGCCGGCTGGCGGCCGTCCTGGGCGCCCACGCGGTCACCGGGAGGCTTCAGGGAGCCGCCTACCACGGGGCGGCCGCCCTGGCCGCGAACGGCGCCGCCGCCCTGGCCACCGCCGCCGTCGGCGTGCTCCGGGAGCTCGGGCTCGGGGATCGGGTGGCCCGGCGGGCGGTCGCCGGACTCCTCCGGAGCGTCGCGGACAACGTGGACCGAGTGGGCGTCCCGGAGGCCCTGACGGGCCCGGTGCGCCGAGGCGATGCGGCGACCATCGCCCGCCACCGGGAGGCGCTCCGGGCGGACCACCCTGCCGCCCTCCGGGCCTACGACGCAACCGTTCCGCTCCTGCTCGAGACGGCGCGCGCAGCGGGCTTGTCGCCGGCGGCGGCCCGGCGGGTCGCCCGCGTCCTCCGGCGGGGACGTTGATCCACCTGGCAGGGCGGGGGCGATCACACCCCGCCGGCGGCGATACTTCGCGGACCGGCCGACGGGCTGCTAGTACGAGGGACCCTTCCCGAGAGGTTGTCGTGCACCGACCGTATCCCCGCCGTCCCCCCGCCCTCTTCGCCCTGCTGACCGGGCTCGCCCTCCTGGGCGGGACGGTGGTCGCCGCCGGGACCGCGATCCCGAACGCTGCCGAAGGCCAGCGACGCCTCCGCGCTCGGGTCTACATGACGCAGCACCGGATCCCCGGGAACCTGTCCGAGCGGGGGCTCATCCGTTTCGTCCGCGGCCACAACGCCCGGACCCTGCGGGAGACGGGGGACGAAAAGCTCGAGGACCGGAAGTGGATCGCGGAGATGGTGGTGGCCTTCAACGCGCCCATCGACGACACGGAATTCCAGGTGCTTTTCTACGACATCCACGACGGGAGCCGGCGCTTCGTCGAAAGCCTGCCGACCTACGTGAACAGCCGGGACGAAAAGACCTTCCTCCGCCGGGTCATCCTCGACCGGCCGAAGTTCAAGCCGAACCGGCGGATGGAGCTGGTGGTCACCGTCCGGCGGCAGGAGGTCGGTAAGCACCGCTTCGCCCTGGAAGGGGAAGAAGTGCGCCACAGCGGCGAGGTCAACTTCGACGACGACGAGACCTGATCGGTCTCGGGCGCAGGCCATGGCGGACATCCAGCAGGTGATCGAGGCGGCCCGAAAGGGCGCTTGGTCACCCGTCCACGTTCTGGTGGGACCCGAGCGGTTCCTCATCGACCGGGCCGTCGAGCTGCTGCGACGGGCCACCCTGGGGGACGGCCCGCCGGGCTTCAACGACGATGTCTTCCACGGCCAGGGACTCGACGGCGGGCGGGTGGTCGCCGCCTGCCGCACGCTGCCGATGATGGCGGCGGCTCGCTTCGTCCTGGTGCGGGAGGCGGACGCGATGGCCGCCGACGCCCGGGAAGCGCTCCTGCCGTACCTCCAGGAACCGGCGGAGAGCACCTGCCTGGTGCTGGTGGCGGACAAGATCCAAGGCACCACCCGCTTCGCCAAACAAGCGAAGAAGCTCGGCGTCTGGGCGGACGCCGCGCCCCTTCGGCCCCAGGCGGTGCCCGGCTTCGCGAAGGCCGAGGCGAAACGCCGGGGCCACGGCTTCGGGCCGGGGGCCGTCGAAGCCCTCGCCGACGCGGTGGGGACGGACCTCGCGTCCCTCGACGACGCCCTGGAACGCCTGTCCCTCTATGTCGGGGACGGGGCGACCATCGAGGTCGAGGCCGTGGAAGCGGTGGTGAGCCGGGTGCGCGTGGACTCCATCTGGGCCCTGGTGGACTCCGTCGCCGCCCGGGATGCCCGACGGGCGCTGGCCGCCGCCGAATCGCTCCTCGGGGATCGGGAGCATCCGCTTCGGATCCTGGCCCTGCTGGCCCGGCAGCTCCGGACCGTCGCCCGGATGCGGGACGCCCTCGGGCGGGGTTTGCGGGGCCCAGAGGCGGCGAAGGCGGCGGGCGCGCCGCCCTTCAAGGCGCGGGACCTAGGCCGCGCCGCCGCGTCCTTCGACGAGGCTGCCCTGGCCCGGGCCTTCGCCACCGTCGCCGACGCCGACCTGGCCCTCAAGGGCAGCCGCAAGCCCGGAGAGGTCGTCCTCGAGGACGCCATCCTCTCCCTGTGCCGCTAGCCGGCCCGGTTCGAACTTCCGGGCAGGGGACTGGGGCGTGTCTTCCAAGGGACGGGCCGAAGCCCCAGTCCCTTC
>DAPKRP010000033.1:0-2747 GCA_031800515.1 Polyangiaceae bacterium LLY-WYZ-14_1
TTCCGGGGGCCGAGGAGAACCCGGCCTGACCGGAAGCCGGGGATGGGGTATCCCGCCGGCGATGCGCATCGCCTTCGTGATGGACCCGGTCTCCACGGTCGTCGTCGACGAGGACACCACCTTCGCCCTGATGCTCGCGGCGGCCTCCCGGGGGCACGAGGTCCTGTTCACCCGGGTCGAAGACGTCCACCTCGACCGGGGCGTGCTCCGAGCCCATCTGCGGCCGGCCAGCCCCCAGCGCGTCCCGGAGGACCCCATCCCCTTGGGTCCGCCGACCACCACGGATCTCGCAGAGGTCGACGCCGTCTTCATCCGGAAGGACCCGCCCTTCGACGCGCCCTACCTCTGGTTGACCCTGATGCTCGAGCACCTCCGGGGACACACGGTCGTGGTCAACGATCCCCGGGGCCTCCGGGAGGCGAACGAAAAGGTCTACGCGACCTGGTTTCCGGAGGTCATGCCGGAGACCCTGGTCGCCTCGGACCGGGCGACCATTCGCCGCTTCGTCGACGAGGTGGGGGGCCAGGCGGTCATCAAACCCGTCGATGGCCACGGCGGCGCCGGGGTGTTCGCCCTGCGCGCCGGGGATGGCAACCTGAACGGACTGATCGACGCCGTCACCGGATCCGGGCGCCACGTCGCGATGGTGCAGCGCTTCCTCCCCGAGGTGACCCGGGGGGACAAACGGATCCTCCTGGTGGACGGGCGTCCCCTCGGGGCGATCAATCGGGTCGCTCAGGGGGGGGACCTCCGCAGCAACATCCACGTCGGGGGACGCGTCGAGCCCGCCGAGCTCACCCCCGGGGACCAGCGCATCGTCGACGCCGTCGGTCCCCGTCTGGCGGCGGACGGCTTGATGTTCGTCGGCCTGGACGTGATCGGGGAGCGCCTGACGGAGGTCAACGTGACCAGCCCGACGGGCATCCAGCAGATGTCCCGATTCGCCGGCCGGGACCTCTCCCAAGAGGTCATCGCCGCCCTCGAAACCCGCCAGCCAGCCTAGCCCAGGGTCGGGCGTACCGGGCAGGGGTCCTAGAGCGGCTGGAAGCCTCGGCCGGCGAGGAGCCAGGCGCTGGCGCGGAGCACGCCGGAGGCGCGGTCGATGAACGGGGCGTAGCCGACGGACGCGTCGACGAACCATCCGCCGTCGAAGTCCAGGTGGCCGAGGAAGGCGAAGGTGACCTCTTCCTCCCCGTCGAAGGTGGCGAGGTCGGCGACGACGGCCGCCTCTCCCCCGTCCCAGCGCAGGTTGGGGCCGACCCGGACCACCGCGTACTCCTCGACGAGGAACTCCGCCCAGCCCGCCCCGGCCAGGGGAACGACATAGGGGTTCAAGCCCCCCAGGCGCGTGCGGACGAGCCGCCCCTGGTCCCGCGCCCAGCCGGCGTAGACCTCGACCCGGGGGGCGAGGGCCGTGCCCGGTGGCACCAGCACCGCCTCGAAGCGGACCTTGGGGGCGAGCTGGCGTTGCCCCGGCCCGACGAAGGGCTCTTGCCGCGTCAGACCCTCGTGGAGGTCGAATCCCGCCCGGAGCTCGGCCCGGAGGTCCGGTCCCCGCCACCAGCCGACGAAGGCCTCCGGGGAGAACCAATAGGTCGACTCCGGTGCGGGCTCTTCGTTGTCCGGTCCGGCGAAGAACCAGAACCAGCGGAAGAAGGCGGCGGCCCCGGCGTAGGTGTGCTCCGGTAGCTCGAAGACCCAGCCCGCCTCCGCGCCGACGTGGGGGCTGATCAGGGCGCGCTCCGGTGCGGGCTCGCCGTCTTCCCAGGGACCGATGAGCAGCTGGGAGGCGAAGGCCTGGACCCGTCCTTTGACCCAGAAGCGTCCCGGGCCGACCCGGTCGCCGACCTCGGCTTCCACCGTGTCCGTCAGCAGTCGGAGGGTCAGGTTGTCCCGTCGCAGGGTCGCGTTGGCGACGCCGAAGGGCTGCGGGTCGACCTGCGCCCCCGCCTCGAAGGACAGCTCCCAGACCGGGTCATCCGCCTGGGCCCCCGCCGCTGGCGCGGTGAGGGCGATGAAGAGGATCCCCGCCGCCCAGCCGGCCCCGGGTCCCC
This sequence comes from Polyangiaceae bacterium LLY-WYZ-14_1, assembly GCA_031800515.1. GTDB lineage: Bacteria > Myxococcota_A > Polyangia > Polyangiales > DAPKRP01 > DAPKRP01. The sequence continues at coordinate 2,055 of DAPKRP010000033.1, forward strand.
GTGCCGCCGCCGGGTTCACGTTCCGCCGCGGAGCAGGGCCGCGATGGTCGACACGTGGTGCGGCTCGACCGCGCCCCGGCGGATGCAGCGGACCTGGCCCCCGGCGTCGGCGAAGACCTGGACCGGGATCGAGGTGTCCTTCGGTTGGCCGAGGGCCGTCATCACCGCCTCGAAGGGTGCCCCCGGGTCGACCCGGAGGGATTCCGGCATCCGGGGGTTTTCGGCGCGAAACGCAGCGACCTTGTCGTCGTCGTCGTCGACGCTCAAAAACACGATCCCGTAGTCCTTGCCCGGACCGCGGGAGCCCCCCCCGGCGAAGGGGACCTCGTCCTGGAGGGACCAGACGAAGGGGAGCTCTTCCTTACAGGGCTCGCACCAGGTCGCCCAGACGTTCACCCAGGTGGGCTTCCCCGAGGGGAGGGCTCGCCCTGCCCCCGGCACGGACGACATGGCCGAGGACAAGGCAACGCCCTCGGGCTGGTCGTCGCAGAAGGCCTCGAGATTCGCCTTCTGGCGTTCGGCGGGCACGGCGACCACGCGGCCACCCCCTGGCTCCCGACCCGGGGCGGAGGGGGCTCCGCCGCCGCCCTGGTCGCAGCCGGCCAGGAGGAGCAGGGGGATGGCCCAACAGGGGCCGACGACCAGGGTCGCCAGCCGGCGGCGCGCACCCGATCCGAACCTTCCGGCTGGGGG
>DAPKRP010000034.1:0-5043 GCA_031800515.1 Polyangiaceae bacterium LLY-WYZ-14_1
GGGGGACGCGAAGGGGGCCGTGGCGGTCCTCTCGACCGGAACCGACCTCTCCCCCCGGAGCCTCATCCTGCTCCTCGACGAGCGCGGGGTGCGACGACGCCTCGAGGCACGGCAGGCGGCAGGCGTGCCGGCCTACCTCGCCGGCCTCGCCCTGGTCCCCTGGGGCGCCCAGAACCTGTCGGCCCTGGACCCGGGGGGCCGGGAGGTGGCTCGCTTGCACCCGCCGGAGGCGATGGTCGCCGCGGCGGTCGGGGACCCCCGGACCGGTGCGGTCTGGTGGGGCTGGCGGACCCTCCTGCCCCTCGGTGCGGCGACGACCTCGTCCGGCGGCCCGGCCTCCGCCACGCCCGACCCCCTCGCCCTCGCCGTCGCCGAGCTCGGCCTCGATCCGGAGTCGCTGGCCGAGGTTCTCCAGCGCCCGACCCCGCTGCGGGACGGTTACGCCTCGCCCCCCATCGAGGGCGGCTTCGCCGACGGCCAGTGGCTGCTCTTCTGGCCGACCCGGACGCCGCCCGAGGCCTTCCACCTGGTGACGCCCCGGGCGGTCCTGTGCCTGGACACGTCCGGCGCCGCCCGCTGGGGGCGGACCCTCCCGGACCGGGCGGTCGGCGCCCACCCGCAGCCCGACGGTGGCCTGGTCCTGGCGCTCGCCTCCGGGCTCGTTCTTCGCCTGGACGAGGGGGGCGCCATCATCGACCTGGAGGAGCTCGGCGGACCGCTGGTCCATGCCGCCATCGACGGGGTCTGGAGCCGTTCCCCGGAGACGGCGGCGCCTCCCGGAGACGACGCGTCCCTGGGGGAGCGCCTCGCGGAGCTCGGGCTATCCCAGGAGGCGGGTGGACCCGTCGGCGGGCCGACGGCCGTCCTTGCCGGACCCCGGGGCGACCGTTCCGCAGCCGGTCTGGCGGCGGTGCTCGCCCTCGCGCAGCGGGAGGAGGCCGAGGCGACGGAGAGCCTGGTGGCCGCGTGTCGGGGCCTGGCGCGGGCGCTGGAGGAACGCCGGTGGGCCTGCGAGGCCCTGGCCCGCCGCCGGAAGGGGCTCGCCCCGGTCCTCGCCGCCCTTCGGGAGCGCGTCGACCACGTGAGCGGCCGGCGTGCCGCGCCGGTGGCGCCGCTGGCCCAGGCCGTCGCCGGCGCCGGTCGGCGAGAGGCGCTGCCGCTCCTCGTCGGCTGGCTGCGGGAGCCCCAGACCGCGTCGGAGGACCTGGCGCCGCTGATCCGCTCCATCGCCACCCTGGGAGACCCGGGAGCGTCCGGCCCCATCACCGACTTCCTGCGCCTCTACCACGCGGACGCCATCGACGACGGGGTGGCGGGTGCCCTCACGGCGGCGGTGGAGGCCCTGCTCGACCTCGATGGTCCCCTGGCGGCGCCCCTCCTCGAGGAGCTCGCCCGGGACCCATTCACCGAGCCGGCGCTCCGGGGGACGCTGACCCAGGCGCTCCGGCGGCTCGAGGGCCTGGCGGACGGCGAGGACGCCGACGCCGACTAGGGCGTGTGTTCAATGGGACGGGCCGAAGGCCCCGTCTCTTCGTGCACGTGCACGTGCACGTGGCCCGGCGTCGCCGAGCCTGGAAGGCTTGTCCTAGTCCTCCCCGGGGAGGCCCTCGATCCAGGACCGGAACAGATCGACGGCGCGCTCGTCCAGTCGCTCGACCCCGAGGGGGGGCATCGCCGGCACCGCACGAAAGGGGTCCCCGCCGGTCAGGGCCAGGTAGAGGAAGCTGTCCTCGGGCTGGCCGGGCACCACCCGGATCCCCGCGCCGCGAAGTCGGCCCGTCGTCGTCTCCTGGCCGATGACGCTCTCGAGGAAGACCGCCGGGCCGAGGTCGAAGAGGCTGTCCGGCGTCTCGTCGTTGTGGCAGCTGGTGCAGTTCCCCACCGCGTAGCCGACCACCTCCCGGGTCGTCGGGTCCGCGGTTTCGACGGTCTCGGGAAGGGGAGCCCGCCCGAGCTGGAGGGCGTCATAGCCCAGGACGACGGAGGCGGAGCGCTCGTGGCAGGCGAGGCAGTCATCCCGGCTAGGCACCAGATGGGCAAAGGACGGCTCGCCGTTCGGCGGCGTGACCTCGACGGGCGTCGCCTCTTCCATCGACCGCCGCACCGCGTCCGTCCCTTCGGCGTTCCAGAGGTAGGAGCCATAGCCCCAGGCCCCGTCGACCCGTCGGAGCATCACCCGAGTCTCCAGGGGTCGGAGCTGGTCCGGGTCCCCGACCGTCGGATAGGCGAAGGTCTTCAGGAAGAGCGTGCCCGGCGGGAAGGCGCCGGCCTCGAGCGCGGCGCCTTCCGGCGCATCCGCCCCCGGGGGCAGGGCGAGGTGACGGATCTTCACGCTCCCGTTCGTCCAGAGGGGAAACCGGGGTTCATAGGCCACGAGCTCCTCCGGCGTGTCGTCGAAGGCGGGGGCCCCGGGGAACACCCCCCACTCGGACAGGCTCGCCGGCAGCTCGTCTTCCGTCGAGGGGAAGAACAGAGGCGGGCGGGGCGCCGCCCCGTCGTCGGCACAGCCCACTCCGCCGAGAGCGAGAGCGAGACCGAACGGGGCGAGCCCGAGGACCCAACCGCGGTTCGACACGTGAAGCCTGCGCCAACCCATGGGGGCAGGATAACGAGGTCGGCCTGGGAGGGGACAGCTCAGTCGAAACGCTCGGTGTGGATCTGCTTGCGGTCGAAGCCGAGCTCCGTCTTGAGCAGGCTCCGGACCTCGTCGATCATGCGCTTCAAGCCGCAGATGTAGACGTGGGCCCCGTCGAGGCCGGCCACGAGCTCCTGCAGGTGGTGCTGCACGTAGCCCCGACGCCCGGACCAGCTCGGCGATGGGCGGGACAGGGTGATCTCGTAGTTGAACCGGGGAAGCGCCTGAGCCAGCCAGGTGAGCTCGTCCCGCCAGAGGATGTCTTCTTCGGTCCGACACCCGAACAGCAGGGTCATCGGCGGCCCCTCAGGCTCTCGGGCCAGCTCGTCGAGAAGCATCGAGCGAAGAGGGGAGAGGCCGGTGCCGGTGCCGACGAAGACGGCCGGATGCGCCTTCAGGTCCGGCGGACCCTTGCGCCGGGTGAAGATCCCGTGGGGGCCCGCCATCTCCACCTGGGCACCCGGGGGCAAACCATGGAGCGCCGTCGACCCGGGGCCCCCGTCGACCCGGGTCACGGCGACCTCGAACTCGTCCGGTCGGCGGGGGTCCGGGGCGGACGACAGGGAGTAGGACCGTTCGATCACCTCTCCCGCCGGCGTCGGCAGGTAGAGATTGACCCACTGCCCGGCGACGAAGGTCAGGGGGCTCCCGTCCATCACGCGGAAGCGCATCTGGCGAACCAGCGGGGACAGCGCCTGGTCCTCGGTCATCTGGACCACCCGGCGGGGGGCCTTGTCGGGCTTGCGTGCGGCGGCGGTGACCATGGTTTCGTCCGACGATGGGGCCAGGACGGTTCAAAGGTCCATCGGCGTGGCCCGTCTAGCCCTTAAGCCTTCGAGGAGGGCCCGGCCCTGGATGGCCGGTTCGACGAACCGCCGCCGGAATGTTGCTCCCTTCCCCGCCGGGTGGCATCCGGAGCGGGATGGCGTGTTGGTCCCGCGGGTCCCGCGCCCTTCCCGGCCGCCACCGGGGACGGCGTCCGGGAGAGCTGACGGCGGAAGCCCATCGCCGCCCGGTGCCCCGCCGACTGGCGGTCTTCGCCATCGGGATCCTCGCGTCGACCAGCGGCTGCCCGGCGGCGGGGCGCGCCCACGGCCCTCCCCCGGCCACCGCCTCGGAGGACCCCCGGGTCGAGGCGGACTTCCGGCGGGCACGGGAGGCCTTCGAGGAAGGGCGGTCGGAGGAGGCGGCCGCCCTCTTTCAGCGCTTCCTGGTGGACCATCCGGAGGACCCGCTCACCGCCCGGGCCCGTCTCGCCCTGGCGGAGCTGGCCCTCGCCCGGGGGGACCTCGCCGAGGCGCAGGCCCAGGTCGCCGAGGTCGCCGACCACCCGGACCCGACCGTCGCCGAGCGGGCACGCTTTCTGAGCGGCGTCGCCCGACACCTCCTCGGTGACTCGGAAGGCGCCTTGGACGCCCTGACCCCCCTGGTGGGACGCACGACTCGTCCGGAGGACGCGGCGCTTCTCTTGACCACCATCGCCGCGGCGCAGGAGCGCCTCGGCGCGACCCAGGCCGCCGTCGAAGCCCTCGACCAGCTGGAACGGCTGGAGCTCCTGGGGGAGGACGCCCGGGCGGAGGCGCGCGCCGAGCTCGAACGGCTGGTCGGAACCGCGGAGCCGGAGGTCGTCGACCGGCTCGCGGACGTGCTTCCCCCGGGGGGCTTCGCCTTCCGCCTGGCCGCCCGGCGGGCTGCCGAGGCCGCCTACCAGGCGGGCCGCATCGACCGGGCCCGGGCCCTGCTGGACGAGCTCGCCGCCCGGGGGGGGCTGGACGATGAGCTGCGGGCCCTCTCCCTGCGGACGGCCCGGACGCCCGCAGCGGACCCGAGCGTCGTGGGCGCCATCCTGCCCCTGTCCGGTCGCGGTCGAGAGGTCGGTCAAAGCGCCCTGAGGGGCCTGCTCCTCGCCGCCGGGGGGGACGGCGAGGCGCCCGTCGCCGAGGGCGGCCCCCGGCTCGTGTTGCGGGACGGCGGGGGCGAGCCAGAACGCGCGGTTCGCGCCCTGGAAGAGCTGGTGCGCATCCATCGGGCGACCGTCGTCATCGGCCCCCTCGACGCCCTGTCCGCTCGGGCCGTCGCCGAGCGGGCGGAAGAGCTCCGCATCCCCGTGCTGCTCCCCGCCCCGGGCGCTCAGGTCGCCCGGCAGGGAGGCGTGGCCTTCGAGCTCGTGCCGCGCCCGGAGGACGAGGCGCGCGCCCTCGTCGCCGAGGCGGTCCGGCGGGGGGGGCGGCGGCTCGCCATCCTGCGGGCGGAGCATCCCCTCGGGGAGGCCCTCGGCCGCGCCGCCGTCGCCGAGGCGGAGGCCCGGGGGGCCCGGGTCGTGGCGGACGTCTCCATCCCCCCCGGCCTTCGAGACCTCCGCCGCCCCCTGGACGCCGTGCTCGGAGACGCGGCCCCGGACGCCGTGC
>DAPKRP010000035.1:0-2737 GCA_031800515.1 Polyangiaceae bacterium LLY-WYZ-14_1
GGGCACCCTCCGGATCCCGTCGGTCGCCGACGGCGAGGCCCAGGTCCCGGGGGTCGCACATGAGCTCGGCGGCGGCGACGATCTGCATCGCATTGCCGATCCCCCGGACCCCGTCGACCACCTCTGGCCGGGAGGGCGGACGGGGGGCCATCCCCATCGCCTCGCCGGCGGCGCCAGGGCGAGCCGGAAGCAGCCGCCGGCTGACCTCGCCCACCAGCGCCTCGGGGAAGGTCGTCCAGAAGGCTGTGGTATGCATCTGCATCTCCGGCAGGTGGACGTCGCCGTAGCCGACGGTCTCGTGGGTGTGGAACTTGATCTTCTTGTAGCCGATGACCTTCTGCACCACCGAGACCTCACCGACCCCGGTGGCCAGCCGGTGGCGCGGCGCGGCGTTCGGCGCCGCGGCGGCGGCATCCCCCAGGGCCAGGGCGGCGGCGTCCTCTTCGTCGAGGACCGTCACCCGGGTGTAGGTCATCGCGTCCGTGTAGTAGTCGCTGTCGACGCGGCGGACGTAGGCCTTGTGGTTTTCGAAGTCGAGGTGCTCGACCTGATACTGGGCGCCGCCGTGCTGATAGATCGCCTGGACGTGGAGCATCGTGTGGGTGCTCCGCCAGTCCATCTCGGCGAGGGTCTTCCCACCCTTCCCTTCCGCGCCCTGGGTGGCGCCCAGGCTGACCGGCTCTCCGGAGGTTCGGCCCGGCGCCGCGGTGCAGTCGACGATGACGAAGTTGTCCCAGCCGGCGTTCCGGAGCCCCACGTGGGTCGCCGGGTAGGCGTCCGACGCCCAGTGCCAGGTCGGCGCCCCGTTGGGAGAGACGCCCTGGTGCAGCACCCCATGCTCGGTCAGAAAGCCGAGGGCGTCGCCGGTGGCCTCCGGAGGGACGTCCCCGAACCCCTCCCCGTCTTCGAAGGGGAGCTCGAAGGCGGCGCACTTCAGGTGCTGGACCAGGATCTCGACGTTGTCCGGGTCGATGCGCGCCTGCTCGACCGGGTCGTCCACGAGCCGCCGGGCCCGCCGGGCGAAGAACTGGTCGAGGGGGGCGCTCGAGGCGACGAGCAGGGACAGGGACGGTGCCTGACGGCGGCCCGCCCGGCCGAACCGCTGCCAGAGCCCGGCGACGCTGCCGGGATAGCCGGCGCAGACGACCGCTTCCAGGCTGCCGATGTCGATCCCGAGCTCGAGGGCGCTCGTCGCCACGACGCATCGGATCTCGCCGGCCCGGAGGGCGCGTTCGATCCGGCGTCGGGTCTCCGCCAGATAGCCCCCCCGGTAGGCGTGGATCGCCTCCCGGTCGATCCCCGAGCCCGGCCGGCAGAGCCGATCCCGCAGGTACTTGAGCATCGTCTCGACGGAGTTCCGGGATGAGCCGAACACCAGGGTGGACACGCCCGCTTCCACGAGATCCCCGGCGAGCCGCACCGCGCTCTTCAGGTAGCTGGCCCGGAGGCCGAGCTCCGGGTTCACCACCGGCGGGTTGTAGACGAGGACGTGGCGTTCGCCGGTGGGGGCACCGGACTCGCCGACGGAGACGACCGGTCGGCCGGCGATGCGGCTCGCGTGCTCTGCCGGGTTGCCGATGGTCGCCGACGCGAAGACGAAGGAAGGCCGGGAGCCGTGGAAGCGGGCGATCCGGTCGAGGCGCCGGAGCACGTTGGCGAGGTGGGAGCCGAACACCCCCCGGTAGGTGTGGACCTCGTCGACGACGACGAAGCGTAGGTCGGCGAACAGCCGCGCCCAGCTCGCATGGTGGGGAAGGATCCCGGCGTGGAGCATGTCCGGGTTCGTCAACAGCACCCCGGCGCGCTCCCGGGCGGCCCGCCGGGCATCCCCGGGCGTGTCGCCATCGAAGGTCACCGCCCCGTGGGACAGGCCCGCGTCCTTCAGCAACCCCCGGAGCGCCTCTTCCTGGTCCCGGGCGAGGGCCTTGGTCGGAAAGAGGTAGAGCGCCCGGGCGTGCGGATCCCGGGACAGGCGATCGAGGACCGGCAGGTTGTAGCAAAGGCTCTTGCCGCTGGCGGTCGGGGTCGCCACCACGACGTCCCGCCCTTCCCGGACCAGGGCGAGGGCGCGCTCCTGGTGGCTGTAGAGGGATCGGATCCCCCGGGCGGCGAGGGCATCCACGACCGCCGGGGACAGGTCGTCGGGTAGGGGACCGGTGACCGCCGGCCGCGGGGGAAAGGTCTCCGCCAAGGTGAGACAGCTGCGCAACGACGGGTGGCGCTTCCAGCCCCGGACCACGCCGGCGAGCCCCCGCGCCCCCTGCCAGGGGAGCTGACGATCACCGGTGAACGCCTGTTCCTGCATGGGTGTGCACTGTACAGACGAACCGGTTCGTCCACAAGAAAACCGTGGGCACGTCGCTCCGGGGAGCACGTCCCCACGGGAAGAACCCGTCACGGCCTCGACGACGACTACGACGGCGGGGTCGTCCGCCGGGCTTGCCGGGCGGGGCCGCCGCTGGTACCCGCCGCCGGTGCCCGACGTGATCCGCGTCTCCGACCTGGAGGTGACCTGCATCGTCGGCGTGCACCCCCGGGAGCGCCACGTGCCCCAGCCCGTGCTCACCTCCGTCGAGCTCGAGCTGGACCTCGAGGGCGCCGGCCGGGACGAACGGGTGGCGGCCACCGTGGACTACGGTCAGCTCACCGCCGAGCTCGCCTTCCTGCTGCAGGCGGGGCGCTTCCACCTGCTCGAGACCGCGGCCCGGGTCCTCGCCCGGGCGATCCTGCTCCCCCC
>DAPKRP010000036.1:0-5545 GCA_031800515.1 Polyangiaceae bacterium LLY-WYZ-14_1
CCGGGAGCGGACGTCGGCGGGCCGGCTCGCGCAGCAGATGGGCGCCCGCCACCGATTCGTCGACGCCCGGGAGATCGACCAGCCCGGCTACCAGGCCAACGCCCCGGACCGATGCTTTCACTGCAAGAGCGCCCTCTACCGGGTCACGGAAGCGGTCCGACGGGAAGAAGGCCTCGCCTGGGTGGTCAACGGAACCAACACCGACGACCTCGGCGACTACCGGCCGGGGCTCGACGCCGCTCGGGCCGCCGGGGCTCGGAGCCCCCTCGTCGACGCCGGGCTCGGGAAGGCGGCGGTGCGCGCCGTCGCCCGGGAGCTCGGCCTCGAGGTCTGGGACAAGCCGGCCTCGGCCTGCCTGAGCAGCCGGATCCCCTACGGCACGCCGGTCACCCGGGAACGTCTGGCCCAGGTAGAAGCGGTGGAAGACGCCCTTCGGGATCTCGGGCTACGGGATCTGCGGGTCCGCCATCACGGCGACGTCGCCCGGGTCGAGGTGGGGACCGACGAGCTCGAGACCGCCTTCGCCCTCCGGGACCGGATCGTCGCCGCGGGTCGGGCGGCGGGCTTCACCTTCGTCGCCCTCGACCTCGAGGGCTATCGCACCGGCTCCCTTAACGCGGTGCTCCCCGTCCTGACCTAGCCCCCCTGCCCGGAAGTTCGAACCGGGTTTGCGCCGGTCAGCCCTTGGTGGTCGCCTTCGCGTCGGCGTTGGCGGCGGCCATGATGTCTTCCCCGCGGGCCTTCTCCCGAAGACGGGCCTTCTTGCCCCGGAGCTCCCGGAGGTACAGCAAGCGAGCCTGCCGGACGTGGCCGCGACTGACGATCTCGAGCTTCTCGATCCGCGGCGAGTGGACCGGGAAGATGCGCTCGACGCCGACGTTGAAGGAGACCTTCCGGACCGTGAAGGTCGCGGAGATCCCACCCCGGGAGCGCTTCAGCACCACCCCCTGGAACACCTGGATCCGCTCCTTTTCCCCTTCCCGAATCCGGTAGTGGACCTTGACCGTATCGCCAACGCGGAACGGCGGGAGCTCCCGCATCTGGGCGCGTTCGAGGTTCTGGATGGGGGTGACGGTGTGGGCCATGGCGTCCGTGGTCGTCCGGGAGGGGCCGGGGGCGGATCCCCCCGGCGGCGAAGGGCGCGGGATGTATCATGGGCCCGGGTCCCGGTCAACGAGCCGGGCGCCGGACCTGCTGCTATGACCGGCGGATGCGGAAGGTCGGTGAACGTGCCCCGGATTTTCAGGCCACGGACCAGCAGGGTCGGGAGGTTCGCCTGGCCACGGCCCTCGAACGGGGACCCGTGGTGCTCTTCTTCTACCCGAAGGACTTCACGCCGACGTGTACGAAGGAAGCGTGCCTCTTCCGGGACGCCTACGAGGAGCTCACCGACGTCGCGGGGGAGGTCATCGGGGTCAGCCTGGATGGGGAAGACGCCCATCGGCGGTTCGCGGACCGCTACGGACTGCCGTTTCCGTTGCTGTCGGACCAGAGCAAGCAGATCTCGAAGAGCTACGGCGTCCTGCAGATCTTCGGGTTCATGACCAAGCGGGTGACCTTCGTCATCGATGCCGAGGGCATCATCCAGGGGGTCTTCCACCACGAGCTCAGTGCCGATCGGCACGTGAAGGAAGTCCGGCGGGCCCTCGAAGAGCTGCGCCCGGCCGGGTGATGAAGGCGTTCCCATGAGCGAACATCAGGAAGAGCGGGTCGGGGTCGTCGGCCTCGGCTACGTCGGGCTGCCGGTGGCCCTCGGGCTGGCGGAGCGCTTCGAGCACGTGGTCGGGATGGACATCTCCGAGGCCCGCATCGCCGAGCTCCAGGCGGGCCACGACCGCACCGGGGAGACCGACGATCAGGAGGTGAAGGCCAGCCGGTGCCGCTTCACCACGAGCCCCCGGGACCTCGAAGGCTGCACCTTCTTCGTGGTGACCGTCCCGACGCCTATCGACGACAACCGCCAGCCGGATCTCCGACCACTGGTCCGGGCGAGCGAGACCGTCGGCTCCGTGCTGTCGGAAGGCGCCGTCGTCGTCTACGAGTCCACCGTCTACCCGGGCGTCACGGAAGAGACCTGCGCCGAGATCCTCTGCCGGACGTCCGGCCTCGACCGCAGCCAGTTCCGCCTGGGGTATTCGCCGGAGCGGATCAACCCCGGGGACCGGGAGCACTCTCTGCGCCGGGTGGTCAAGGTGGTCGCCGGGGAGGACGACGTGACCCTCGACCGGGTGGCCCGGGTCTACGAGGCGATCGTGGATGCAGGCGTCCATCGGGCGACCTCGATCCGCGTCGCCGAGGCCGCGAAGGTCATCGAAAACACGCAACGGGATCTGAACATCGCTTTGATGAACGAGCTGGCGATCATCTTCGATCGGCTCGGGATCTCCACCCGGGACGTCCTCGCGGCGGCGGGGACCAAGTGGAACTTCCTCCGCTTCACCCCCGGGCTCGTCGGCGGCCACTGCATCGGGGTCGATCCCTACTACCTGACGGCGAAGGCGGAGGCGGTCGGCTACCACCCGGAGGTCATCCTCGCCGGGCGCCGGATCAACGACGGCATGGGGACCTTCATCGCCCAGAAGCTCGTGAAGCTGCTGATCCAGGCCGGGGGACCGGTCAAGGGGGCGACCGTCGGCATCCTGGGGCTGACCTTCAAAGAGAACGTCCCGGACCTCCGGAACAGCCGCGTGCCGGACATCGTCCGGGAGCTGCAGGAGTTCGGCATCGAGCCCCTGGTGCACGACCCGCTCGCGGACCCGGAAGAAGCGAAGGAAGAGCTCGGGGTGACGCTGCACCCCCGGGAAGACCTGAAGAACCTCGACGGGGTGATCCTGGCGGTGCCCCACCGGGAGCTCGTCGCCGACCGGGGCGCTTCCATCTTCGCCCAGCTGCGCCGGAGCGCCGCCTTCGTCGACGTCAAGAGCGCCATCCCGCCCGAGGCGGTGCCGAACGGCGTCACCTACTGGAGCCTGTGACGATGAAGGTGATGGTCACCGGAGCGGCCGGTTTCATCGGCAACCACGTCGCGGAAAAGCTGCTCGACCGGGGGGACGAGGTCGTCGGCGTCGACGTGGTCAACGACTACTACGACCCCGCCCTCAAGGAAGCCCGCCTGGCCCGCCTAGCGGACCGGCCCGGCTTTTCGATGCACCGGACGGATGTCGCCGACCGCCAGGACTTCCCCGCGTTGGTAGCTGCGTCGAAGCCCGCGCGGGTCATCCATCTCGCCGCCCAGGCGGGGGTCCGATATTCCCTCGAGCATCCCTTCGCCTACGTCGACGCCAACCTGGTCGGCTTCATGAACGTGCTCGAAGCCTGCCGGCACCAGGGCGTCGAGCACCTGGTCTACGCCAGCTCGAGCTCGGTCTACGGCGCCAACACGAAGATGCCCTTCTCCGTCCGGGACGTCGTCGACCACCCGGTGAGCCTCTACGCCGCGACCAAGAAGGCGAACGAGCTCATGGCCCACACCTACAGCCACCTCTACCGCCTGCCGACGACGGGCCTGCGCTTCTTCACCGTGTATGGGCCCTGGGGGCGGCCGGACATGGCGCTCTTTCTCTTCACCCGGGCGATCCTGGCGGGACGGCCCATCCAGGTCTTCAACCACGGGAAGATGCGGCGGGACTTCACCTACATCGACGACATCGTGGAAGGCGTCCTCCGGGTCACGGACCGGATCCCGGCGCCGGACCCGGCCTGGTCCGGAGACGCCCCGGACCCCTCGGCCAGCAACGCCCCCTACAAGGTCTACAACATCGGCAACAACCGCCCGGTGGAGCTGATGCATCTGATCGAGACGCTGGAACGCGCTCTCGGGCGGCAGGCGGAAAAGCAGATGATGGACATCCAGCCCGGGGACGTGCCGGCCACCTACGCCGACGTCGCCGAGCTCGCCCGGGACGTCGGCTTCGAGCCGGCGACGCCCATCGAACAGGGAGTCCAGCGCTTCGTCGACTGGTACCGGGCCTTCTACGGCGTCTGAGAGCGCCTTGGCGGGTCAGGGCGCGAAGCCGAGCTCGTCGAAGACGTCCCGAAGCGGCTCGACGATGCGTTCCTTGTCGAGGCCGAAATCCGCCAGGGTATAGCGGTGCTTGCTTCGGTACTGGCGTGCCTTCGCGGTTTCCGCGTCGAGGCGCGCCAGGTACCCGGGGCTCGGCTTCATCCCGAAGTGGGCGTAGATGTCCAGCACGGTTCGCCGGGGGTCGGCGACCAGGTCCGTGTAGCGGAGGGTACGCCACTGGCTGGGGGCCACCCGCTTTCGGGCGTCCCAGCCGTGGCGATAAAAGCGCACGGCGATGTCCCCCAGGGCCTGGGCGTCGAGGTTGTCGTGGGGGACCTCCGGCGAGTGCTGGGTCCAGACCGCCGTGATCATCGACACGAAGGAAGCCACCGCCTCATAGGGGTGCCGGACCGGGTAGACGAAGCGGGCATCGGGAAAGTGGTCGATGAAGGAGTGGATGCGCCCGGGCATGAACACGCTCTTCGACAGCAACGTCCGCCCCCTCCCCTGAACGTAGAGAAGCCGTCGGATCGCCCCTTCGAAGTCCGTCATCACCCGTTCCCGAACCGCCGGGGGCTGGTCGTCGAGCCAGCTCGCCGCCTCGAACCCGCGGACATAGGGCCAGAGGGGGTAGAGCCCGGGGGTGTAGAGGGAGTAGAGGAAATACCCCTCGTCTTCCTCTGCCTGGTAGAGGCCCATCGGGTGGATGTCCCGCCAGAAGCCGAAGACCCGGTCGTCGATCTCGTCGACGACCCGCCGGAGGACGCCGCCCCCGATGGTCTGGTCAGCCGCCGCCACCGCGTCGATCACCCGGTGGACGCAGACCGCGTGGAAGAGCGTCTCGTAAAGGCGGGAATAGGTGAAGCGTTCCTCGTCCAGGCTCATCAGCCGATGGAGCAGGGTGGTGCCGCTCCGGGCGTTGGCGAAGATGAAGACGGGCTCTTCGATGGGCTGGTCCCGCCAGCCGGGAAAGAGCACGTCATCGAGGGCGCGAGCTCCGATGACCGCCCCCCGCAGCCCGGCGAAGATCGCCTGCGTGGCCAGGAAGTAACGGCCGAAGCGCCGGGTCGTGGTGCGCTCGGCGGCGGTGACCAGGAGCTTCTTCCAGAGCCCCCGGTCGATGTAGAGACCCGGCTCCGTCTCGTAGTCCGGCTGACGGCTTCGCACCGGGGCCGCCTCCGCCAGCCGGTCGAGAAGCGCGCGGGTCAGGGGCGAGGGACCCGGCATCGGCTCGAGGGGAGCGTCGTTCATGCGCCGCCCTCTTAGCACGGGTCGGCGAGGAGCCGGTCGAAGACGATCGCCGCCGCTGCCCGAACCGATAGGTGGTTGAAGTCCGCGCCGCCCTGGATGGGCGGGAGCAGGGCATCGGACTGGTCGAAGACCTTCCCAGCCAGTCCGTGGCCGGTCCCGAAGAGCAGCAGCGTTGGCCTCGCCGGGCGGGGGACCCGGACCGAAAGACGCGCTCGCTCCTCCTGGAAGGTCACCACCGGAGGGCCCTCGCCGGGGGGTCGCGGGGCTGCCGCCGTGGCGACCAGGCGCGGG
>DAPKRP010000037.1:0-5886 GCA_031800515.1 Polyangiaceae bacterium LLY-WYZ-14_1
GACGTCGGCGACAAGGACGTGACCGAGCGGGAGGCGGTGGCCCGCGCGGTCCTACGCATGGCGGCCCCTACCCGGACCCTCCTCCTCGAGGGGCGCGCGCCGAAAGGGGATGTCCTGGCGACCGCCCGCATCGCCGGGATCCAGGCGGCGAAGCGCACCCCGGAGCTCATCCCCCTCTGCCACCACATCGCCCTCACCAGCGCCAAGGTCGCCTTCGAGGCGGACCCGGACGACCCGGAGCTCATCCGCATCGAAGCTCGGGTCCGGGCGAGGGACCGAACCGGCGTGGAGATGGAGGCGCTCACCGCGGCGAGCGTGGCCGCCCTCACCCTCTACGACATGCTGAAGGCGGTCGACCGGGGCATGACCGTCGAGCAGCTCGGGCTCTGGGAGAAATCCGGGGGTCGGTCCGGCACCTTCCGCCGCTGACTCGGGTCGCGGTGCGAGCCGCCGGCCCGGTTCAACGGCGTCGAAGCAGCCGACGGATCTCCTCGACCCGGAGCTCCCCGACGGCGGCGAGCACCCCGAGAACCCCGGCGAATCCGGCCGTCAGCGCGGCCAGCGCTCCGAGGGGAGAGTCGTGGGGGACGAAGCGGGCCACCCCGTAGCCCGCCAGCGCCGCGAGGGGCGCCCGCGCCAGGGTCGCGGGTGGGAACAGCGCGCCGAAGCTCCGGGCGACCACCCCCGCGGCCAACCCGAAGGCGACGGTCATGCCCACGGTGGTGCCGATGGCCCCGGCCCGGAGCGTCTCGGGTCCGAGGCCGGTGGCCAGGACGAGCCCCCGGTTGCCAACCACGACCACCAGGAGCGCTACCGCGGCGATGCCGGCGGCGAGCCCAAGACGCCCCGCTCCGCTCAGGATGGTCGCGCAGACCACGAAGAGCCCGAGGGCCACCATCCCGAAGACCAGGACGGAAAGCGCCCCCGACCCGGCCAGGTACTCCGGCGGGAAGATGAGCTGCATGACCCCGTCGGCGGCGCCGGCGATGGGGCTGGCGAAGGCCAGCAGCAGCAGGAGCGCGAATCGGAGGGCCCCCCGGATCACCCGACGGACCTCCTCTCCGTCGCCCAGGCTCGCCGCCCGGCTCACCGCCGGAAACACGACGAAGGTCACGCTCAGCATCAGCTGGAAGGGGACCAGGGCGAACTTCTGGGCGGCGCTGTAGTAGCCGAGCTCCCGGGAGGCGAGCTCGGCGGCGGCGGCGGCCCCGAGCCCGCCTTCCCGGGCGAGCTCCGTCAGCGTGCGCTTGAGCACGCCCACGTCGCCGAGCAGAACGGCGTTCAGAAACGCCTGATAGCCCCAGATGGGCGCGGCGAAGCCGACCCAGCGCCGGACCGCCGGCGCGCCCTCTCCCGACCGGCCGGGCCCGACCAGAACGAAGGCTGCGACCAGGATCCCGGTGGCGGCCAGGGCGAACCCGCCCATCGCGGGGACCGCGCCCAGGCCGAGACCGGCGCCCCCGAGGATCCCGATGGTGCGCAGCAGGGAGAAGCCGGCGTCGAGCCCCGCCTGGCCTCGAAACCGATGCCGACCGTTCAAGCTGCCGATCAGGGTGGCGTAGAGGGTGTAGGCCATCACCACCGTCGCCCCGATCCGGAACAGCGGGGTGAGGGCGGGGTCGAGGAGCAGGTCCCGCGCGAAGGGCTCGGCGCCGACGAAGACCAGAGTCGCGAGGACCGCGCCGAAGGTCCCCTGGAGCAGAAGGCCCCGTCGCAGGGTCGCCTCCGCCCGGGCCTCGTCCTCGCTGGTCATCTTGCTCGTCGTCTGCAGCGTGGCGGCGACGAGCACGTTGTTGAGGATCGACAAGAGGCCGAACGCGGTCGCGAAGAGGCCGTAGACCGCGGCCGAGGCGAAGACCCGGGGCAGCAGCAGGTTGATGGCCGTGCTGGTGAGCACGAACCACATCTTCGAGCCGGCGATGAACACCCATCCCCGGGACGCCGTCTCCCGGGGCGCCGTCTCCGTCGGCCCCGGGGATTCACCAGCGTCGGCCATGGCAGCGGGCGTTCTGCCGGGGCCGGGAACAGGGGTCAAGAAGGCGGGCGCCCCATCGCTTCTGGGCCAAGATGGCCGGCGTGTTCGGCTACACCCTGCGGCTGGTCTCGGAGCTACGGATCGCCGCCCAGCACCGCCTGCTCGGGGCGGCGTTGGCCCTGCTCACCGTCGTCTTCAGCGGGACCATCGGCTACCGCTACATCGGCGGCGGGGGCTGGAGCTGGGATGAATGCCTCTACATGACGATCATCACCCTGTCGACGGTCGGCTACGCCGAGACCCTCCGGGGGATGAATCAGCAGCCCTTCGCCCGGGAGTTCACCCTGCTGCTGATCGTCTTCGGCAGCGGAACGCTGCTCTACTTCGTCTCGACGCTGACCGCCTTCATCGTGGAAGGACAGTTCCGGGGCGCCCTTCGGAGGAACCGCATGCGCCAGCGCATCGACAAGCTGGAACAGCACGTCGTCCTATGCGGCGTCGGCACCACCGGCGAATACGTCGTCCGGGAGCTCATGGCATCCAAGGTGCCTTTCGTCGCCATCGACGCGGACGAAGAACGCCTCGAGCGCCTGGCGGAGGAACACGGGCCTGGTTTCCTCTACCTGGCCGGGGACGCGACGGAAGACCACGTGCTCGAGGAAGGCGGCATCGGCCGCGCGCGGGCGGTCATCGCCGCCCTGCACGACGACAAGGACAACCTCTTCGTGGTGATCACCGCCCGGTCGATGAACGCCCAGGTCCGCATCGTCTCCCGGGCGGTGGAGAGCGGGTCCATCCCGAAGATCGAACGCGCCGGCGCCAACGCCGTGGTTTCCCCGAACCACATGGGGGGCCTCCGGCTGGTGAACGAGGTCCTGCGTCCCCACGTCGTGCGGTTGGTCGACCAGCTGATCCTCGACAACGGGGAGGCGCTCACCATCGGCGACCTGGAGGTCCCGGAGGGCAGCGCCTTCGACGGGGTACGGCTGCGGGACGCGGGGCTGCGGAAGATGGACGTCCTGGTCATCGCCATTCGACGCTCGGACGGGAGCTTCCAGTTCAACCCGCCCGCCGACGCGGTGCTCGAGGCCAACACCACCCTGATCGTCCTGGCCCGCAACGCCGACATCGCGAGCCTGCGGGAGGGCGTGCGCTCCGGCCGCCCGCCCCGGTAGCTCGCCTCTGGGAAGAACGTCCGGCGTCAGGGCGAGACGAGGCGACGATAGAGCGCGGCGGTGCGGCCGGCGACGGCCGTCCAGGTGAACCGTTCTTCCACCCGCCTGCGCCCGGCCTGCCCCATACGACGCGCACCCTCCGGGTCGGCGGCCAGGGCGGCGACCCGGTCCGCGAGGGCCCGGGCGAAGGCTTCCGGCTCCCGCGGGGTGCCGAAGGGGCTCGCCGGGTCCGGCTCGAAGGGGACCAGATATCCCGTCTCGCCCTCGACGACGATCTCCGGGATGCCGCCGACCGCCGAGGCCACCACCGGCAGGCCACACGCCATGGCTTCCAGATTCACGATGCCGAAGGGCTCGTAGACCGAGGGGCAGACGAAGGTGAGGGCGTGGCTCAGCACCTCGACGACCTGGGGGGTCGGCAGCATCGCCTCGATCCAGACGACCTCCGCCCGGTCTTCCCGGAGCCGGGCGACCTTGCCGCGGACCTCGTCGGCGATCTCCGCCGTATCCGGTTCCCCGGCCAGGAGCACGAGGCCGAGCTCCGGAGGCAGGTGGCGCGCCGCGTCGAGCAGATGGGGCAGCCCCTTCTGGCGGGTGATCCGCCCGACGAAGACCACGTAGGGGCGGTGGGCGTCGATCCCGTGCTGGGAGAGGGTGTCGGTGGTGTCGACGGGCCTCCAGCGCGCCGGGTCGATGCCGTTGGGAATGACCTCGACCCGGTCCTCGCGTACCGCGGGATAGCACCGCAGGATGTCCCCCTTCATGCCCTCGGAGACAGCGACGACGGCGTCGGCGGCTTCGATCCCAGTGCGCTCGGCGAAGGACGACAGGGCGTAGCCCCCACCCAGCTGCTCGGCCTTCCAGGGGCGGAGCGGCTCGAGGCTGTGGGTCGTCATCACGTGGGGCAGCCCATAGAGCAGCTTCCCCAGGTGCCCGGCGAAGTTCGCGTACCAGGTGTGGGAATGCACCAGGTCCACGCCTTCGATCCCCCGGGCGATGGCGAGGTCGACGCTGAGGGTGCGGAGGGCGCCGAGATGGGGAGCGTCCCCGCCGAGGGCCTCGTCCCAGGGCCGGTAGGTCCCGGCGACCCCCTCCCGGGGCGCGCCGAAGACGTGGGGGCGGACGTCCAGGTCGAAGGCCGGATCCCGCAGGCCCTCGACCAGGTTGGCGACATGAACCCCGGCGCCGCCGTAGACCTCGGGGGGGTACTCCCGGCTGCAGATCGCGACCGCGAGGCGCCGCCGGTCCTTCGAGGAGGCCTCCCGTTCCCCGGCGGGAACCGGGGGGGAGCCGGCGCCGTCCCCGGAGGGCCCGGTCGTCATCCGTCGGTCCCCGGCGGCGCGGGCACGGCCTGGCCCTTTCCGAGCACGGTCACGCCGCCCTCCGAGCGCACGAAGCCCCGGGCCAGGTCTTCTTCCGGGTCGACCCCGACCCGGGCGCCCGGGGGGACCACGACGTTCTTGTCCAGGATCGCGTTCCGAACCACGGCCCGGCGCCCGACCTCGCAGCCCGCCATCAGCACCGAGCCTTCCACCTGGGCGAAGGAGTTCACCCGCACCCCGGGGGACAACACGGACCGGCGGACGTGGCCGCCGCTCACGATCACCCCGCCGCTCACGATGGAATCCACCGCCATCCCCCGCCGGTCATCGTCATCGAAAACGAACTTCGCCGGGGGGAGGTGGGGCGTCCAGGAATGGATCGGCCAGCGGTCGTTGTAGAGGTTGAACTGGGGGAACACGGACACGAGGTCCATGTGCGCCTCGTAGTAGGTGTCGAGCGTGCCCACGTCCCGCCAGTAGACCGGGTCGTCCGGCTCCATCCCCGGGATGCGGTTTTCCCCGTAGTCGTAGATCGCGGCGTCTCCGGACCCGACGAGAGCGGTGATGATGTCCCCGCCCATGTCGTGGCGGCTCTCCGGCCGGGCGGCGTCGGCGGAGACCGCGTCCATCAGCACCCGGGTCGAAAAGACGTAGATCCCCATCGACGCCATCACGTGGTCCGGGTCCCCGGGCAGGCCGTCGCACTCCTGGGGTTTTTCCCGGAAGCGGGCGATCCGACCGTTGGCCCCGGGCTCCATCACCCCGAAGCGGAAGGACTCGGACCGGGGCACCCGGAGGCCGGCGACGGTCACCCCGGACCCCGATTCGATGTGGGCGTCGACCATCTGGGCGGGGTCCATCCGGTAGATGTGGTCCGCCGAGAAGACGCAGACGTAGTCCGGCTGTTCGTCCGAGAGCAGATTCAGGTTCTGGAAGATCGCGTCTGCGGAGCCCTCGAACCAGCGCTTGCCCGCGCGCATCTGGGCCGGCACGGGGATCACGTACTGGCCCAGAAGGGGGGAGAGCCGCCAGGTCAGGCCCAGGTGCCGATCGAGGCTGTGGCTCTTGTACTGGGTGAGGACGGCGATCCGGGTGTATCCGGCGTTCACCAGATTCGACAGAGCGAAGTCGACCAGGCGGTAGGTGGCGGCGAAGGGAACGGCGGGCTTGGCGCGGTCTCTGGTGAGGGGCCAGAGGCGCCGTCCCTCGCCGCCGGCGAGGACGACTCCGAGAACGTGGGGACGAGGCATGGGGTCCGGGCGGGCTCACTCTGACCGGGAACCGCCCCGGGCGTCCACCAGCGGCGACGACGGAACGGTGACGATCGCAGGCTCGGCGCCGGGGAGGGGGGCGGCCTTGTCAGGACCCCCCCGGAGGGGCGTCTCCGGGGGCGAGGCGCGGGCCGCGCAGGTCC
>DAPKRP010000038.1:0-5868 GCA_031800515.1 Polyangiaceae bacterium LLY-WYZ-14_1
GTTGTCCTGCGGCGTTCCAACCGACCGAGACAATGCTGGCGCATTGTTGAGCGGAGGGTGGGGCGGCGCAGGGCTGCAGCCCGCTTCCGAGGGCTCGCGAGGGATTTCTCAACACCCTCTGCGGGTGTCGCGTCAGGCCGCCGCGACGGCTTGGCGCACCCGGGCCGCGGTGGCCTCGATCTCCTGATCCGACGCGTCCAGGTGGATCCCGACACCGGCTCCGAGACCCGGATCGACCACGCCGACGCTCAGGTTCACACAGCGGCGAAGCAGGTCGTCGGTGCGCGGCAGATCCGGCACCGGTCGACCCAGCTCGGAGAGGCGCCGGAGCACGTGCTCCATGTTGCGGTAGACGTGCCAGCCGCTCCGTTCGAGGGTGGTCGTCCCGAGGGCGTCGGCGGCCCGGGCTGCCCGTTCGGCGTGGTCGAAGATCAGCACCAAGAGGGTCGCGCATTCTCCCGCCGGGTCGTGGATGGTCCGGAAGCGCACCCCGGGCAGAGAGCCGATGGCGTCCCGAAACGCCGCCTTCTTCCGGCGCAGGGTCTCGAGGATCGCATCGAGCTTCCGCAGCTGCGCGAGGGCGACGGCACCGGTGAGCTCGTTCATGCGGAAGTTCATGCCCAGAATCTCCCGCTGGCCTACTTCGACGCCGGCCCGAAGGGGCGTGTGACCCTGGTCGTGGACGGCGAAGGCGCGCTCGTAGAGCTGCCGGTCGTCGGTCACCAGGAGGCCGCCGTCTCCGGCGGTGATGGTCTTGAAGACGTTGAAGGAAAAGGCGCCCATGGCGCCGTGAGCACCCACGGGGCGCCCCCGAAAGGACGCGCCCCCCGCCTGGGCGCAGTCTTCCAGGACGGCGAGCCCGTGCTCATGGGCCAGCGCGCCTAGGGCGTCCAGGTCGCACGGGTTCCCCAGCATGTGGACCGGGAGAAGGAAGCGCGTCTTCGGGCCGATGGCCGCCCGCACCGCCTCCGCGTCCATGGTCAGGCTATCGTCGACGTCGACTAGGATCGGGACCCCGCCGGCGAAGAGCACCGCGGTGTAGCTCGCCACGTAGGTGTAGGCGGGGACGATGACCTCGTCACCCGGTCGGAGGCCCATCGCCAGCAGGCAGGATAGGAGAGCGGAGGTGCCGCTGTTGACCCCGAGGGCATGGTCGACGCCTACCCGGGAGGCGAACTCTCGTTCCAGGGTGAGCACCTTGCGGAGAAAGCGGGGGTCGTCCTCCCGGCCGTAGCGGGACAGGTGCCCGCTCTCCAGCACGGCCAGCACCTCCCGGCGTTCCTCTTCCCCGATCCAGCGCGCGCCCGGTCCCGACATGATCCGCCCTCGTACACCCTTCGGGCCAGGGCGTCACGAGGCCTTCGGCCCCGAAGGACCGGCGGGACTCGGCGGGCCCCCGTGCCCGTTCGCCGACCGCGTGCGCAGGGCCCGCTCGACGTGGGCATAGGCCTGGAGGAGCGCGTCGAAGCGAACGCTCAAGCGGAAGTAGTCGCCTTCCCGGACCTCGCCGAAGGCGTCGAGGGCGGCGTCGGCGGCCTCCCGGAGATCGGCCCGGGGCTCCAAGACGGCGGGGGCGCCCGGCTGCTTCGCCTTCAGGATGGCTTCCCGCGCTGCCTCGACCGGTCGCAACCGGAGGGCCCCACCGAGCAGGTGGAGCCGAAGCTCTCCCGGCAGGTCCCCGGGGCCGAGGTCGCCGTCGACCCAGGTGCCGTTCCCGAGGTGTTGGCGGACCACCTCGCCGAAGTAGGCGCCGGCGGTCGGTGCCACCAGGGCGAGCACCTCTTGCCGAGGCGTCTCCCCCTCGAGCACCCCGTCGAGGTAGTGGTCGAGGATGGGCAGGGTGTCCTGGGTCCCGTCGAGGGGCACGCCGGTCGCCTGCGCCACGTATCGTCGGCAGGAGGAAGCGAGGTCCCGAATACGGGGGGGGACCTCCGGGAGAGGGGGTTCGGCCACCCGGGGAGCATGCGTCGCCCGGGCCCGTCTCGCCTCCGGGGTTTCGCCCTTCCCGGCGGAAAAGCTGTCACCGGTCCCGGGTCGTGGTACGTCTCTTCGGCGTGTCCACCGAGGAGGGCGACCGCGGACCGCATGGCCGCAGCCAGAGTCCACCGCCGGCCGGGGACGGGGGCGATCCGGTGGCCGGCGAGACCGAGGCCAAGGCCGAGGAGCGAAGCGCCGAGGAAGGAACCAAGGACGAGCTGCCGGGGGACGACCTGCCGGAAGACGACCTGCCGGAAGACGATGGTGCAGCGGACCCCCTCGATCTTGACGAGCCCCTCGTGGCGAGCGAGGTCGATTTCGTCTGGGAGAGCCCGAGGGGAGAGACCCGGCTCGAGGCGGTCCACCTTCCCCTTTTCGGCGGCATCATCCGCACCGTACGGGTCCACCGTGCGGTCAACCTGGATACCCATCCCGAGCTCGAAGCGACGGTTCGGGACGGCACGCTGCACGAGCTCGATTCCGGCGAATCCCTCGCCGTGCCCTACCTGCTCCATCTACCGCACCGCCGGCGGCTCGCCCTGGTGGTGCCCGAGGCCCTGCGCCACGAGGCTCTGCGGGTTCGCGCCCGGTTCTTCGCCGACCTGGCCAGCGACGCTCTCGACCCCGTACCCACCTACGTCCTCGAAGCGCAGGTCGTGGTCGGCCAGGCCGAGCTCGCGGAGCTGCTGGACGCCCCGGAGCGTCCCCGCGCCCTCGACCCGGAAGCC
The DNA here is from genome assembly GCA_031800515.1 of Polyangiaceae bacterium LLY-WYZ-14_1. GTDB lineage: Bacteria > Myxococcota_A > Polyangia > Polyangiales > DAPKRP01 > DAPKRP01. The sequence continues at coordinate 2,706 of DAPKRP010000038.1, forward strand.
GCGGAGCTTCTGATCCGCGCCGGCCGGCTCGCCCAAGAAGAAAATCGGGTCGGGGCCTGAGAGGCGGAGCTCGAAGCCCGGGAGCGGGAGCTCGAGCTGCGAGAGGCGGAGCTCGAGGTCCGGGAAGAGGAGCTCGCCGCCGGCGAAGAGGACCTCCTGCTCCGGGCCCGGGAGCTCGACGACCGGGTCGAGCAGGCACGTCGGGCGGGCTGGCTTCCGGTCGGGCCCGAGGAGCTCGACCCGGTCGACGGTGAAACCGAGGGGCGCCTGCCGGAAGATCCGGCCGGGCCGCCGAAGAAGGGCGCAGCGGAGGTCGCGCTCCGGCAGGAGGACGAAAGGGGACTCGAGGAAGAGGCGGAGGCGGACGGTTCCCGGTCGGCGGGGGACGCCTCCGGCGCCCACCCCCTGCCGCGCCGGGACACGCCCCAGGAGCCTACCTTGGACGACGTCGAGCTCGTCGACGAAGAGGCGGAGGCCGTCGTGGCGGAGCTCGACGAGGTCGTCCGGGACTCGGTGCGGGCGGGAGCATCGGCTCGCCCGGAGCAACCGTCCCCGTCGCCATCGTCGGCGTCGGCGTCGGCGACCTCGTCGCCGGTGGCCGAAGGGGCCTCGCCGGAGCACGCGGTGGATGCCTCCACCACCGAACCGGATGACGGCGGGACGGCCACCGAGGTCGCCTCGTCCTCCGAGGATGCCGGATCCGGAACGCCCCCCGAGGCGTCGGCGGATCCGTACCAAGCCCCAGACGTTGCCGGCGAGTCCTCCGGGGCGAAGGGCGACGCAGCGAGGGGACCGGACGACCCGGAGCAAGGCAAGACCTGATGAGCCGTGCAGGGGTGGAAGGACGCGAAGCCGGGTCGCCCTGCCGTCCGGTGCGCCGCTTCGCCTCCTGCCCCGGTTGTCCGGGTCTTTTCCTGGACATGACGGGGTCCGCGCCCTAAAGGCTCAGACTGAGCACGGAACTCCGCACCCTATGCGGCTTGGGATCTTCAGCGACGTTCACGCCAACATCGAGGCCCTGTCGGCGGTCCTAGATGGACTCAGCCAGGCGTCCATCGACGCCTATTACTGCCTCGGTGATGTGGTCGGCTACGGGGCCAGCCCCAATGAATGCGCCGACGCCATTCGGGACCTGACCGAGGTCACCATCCTCGGCAACCACGACGCCGCCGTCGCCGGCCGGATGGACTACTCATATTATTACGAGGCGGCGCGGCACGCCCTCGACCTGCACGCCTCGCAGTTGACGGCGGACAACCTCGCCTGGCTCAAGACGCTGCCCTACAAGCACGACCTCGGCGACCTCGGGGTCCAGCTCTGCCACGGGTCGCCTCTTCGCCTGGAAGAGTTCGAATACATCTTCGCTCCGGAGCAGGCGAGGGAATGCTTTCAGATGTGGAGCAGCCTCGCGGACCTGACCCTCATCGGCCATTCCCACCTCTGCAAGGTGTTCGAGCTCCGGCGCGAGGGCGCTGCGGACGACCTCCACGATCCCTTCGACCCGTCGGCCCAGGTCGACGAGCTGCCCGCCCGCAACTTCAAGCTCGCCGAAGGCGCCAAGTACATCGTCAGCGTCGGGAGCGTCGGCCAGCCCCGGGACTATGACAACCGGGCGAGCTACTGCGTCTACGACTCGGAATCACGGGAGCTCGAGTTCCACCGCGTCGAATACGACATCGAGAGCGCGGCGAACCGGATCTTCAGCCAGAGCCTGGAACGGAACTTCGGGCACCGACTGTTCATCGGCGTCTGAGAGGGTCGCTCACGATAACGCTCCGGTCGGTTATTGTGACCGACCCTCTGAGAGGGCCGGCCGCCCGGGGCGGCTCAGCCCAGGTCGAGCCAGCGTACCAGTCCCTCGAAGGCCCCTGCCCCGTCCGCCACCGCGTCGAGGGCTGGCTGCTGCATGCGACCCAGGGGACCGAGCCGCGGGGAGGCCGTCGCGGGAAGGTGCCGGGCGAGCTCACCCAGCGTCCGGTCGTCGCCGTCCGGACCAGCGGCGACGCCGATGGCCTTCAGGTGGCTTCCGATGGGTCCCAGGGCCGCCCGGAGCGCTTCCGGACCCGACACCTCATGGACGCCGAGGTTTCGATAGCCCGGGGCGAGGCGGAGGGGGCCGCCGCCCTCGAAGCTCGTCGCATAGCCGTCCCCTTCCACCAGGGCGCCGCGCATCGCGGCGACGCCCCGCCACTGCAGTTGGGCGGCGGCGACGGGAACGGGGAGGGGGCCACGGGGTAGGGTCCCGGCGAGCTCCGCCAGCCCGACCTCCGCCACCATCCGGGAGAGCTCCTCCGGGGCGACCGCCCCGCCCGCCTCCGCGAAGGCCACGTTGGGGGACAGGCAGCCTCGCTGGTCGTAGGCCGCCACGTCGAGGGCGAGGGCGCGGGCGGTCGCGAGAGCACGGTCTCCATCGGCGAGCGCCTCCCGGGTCACGTAGGCGACCCCCAGGCCATGGCCATGGGTGACGAGGCGGGTGGTCGGGGGCAGCCGGCGTCGGAGGTCGGCGACGGTGCGGTCGCCGCCGTAGACCGAGACGACCTCCGCCTCCTGGAGCATCACCTGTTCCGCGGGGGCGTCGGCCCCTCCGGGGAAGCCGACCACGGCGAGGGCGGCGCCGAGCTTCCCGTCCACCTCCTGCAGGGTGCGGGCGAGGATGCGGGGAAAGATGCTCTCCTGGCTGGAGGCCTTCGCGAGGACGGGCGTCCGGGCCAGAAGGGGCAGGAATAGACCCCGGAGGCAGGCGGTGAAGACGTTCCCCGCCAGGAGGACGCCGGTCAGCCGAGCGGGCCGCGGGTGCACCCGGCGGCCGGGCGGTCCCCGGCGCTGGGCGGCGAGGCGAAGCCAGGGCTCGGGCAGACGTGCTGGCCCGAGGGTCGTCTCGAGGGCCCAGGAGACCATCGGAGGGCTGAGGCCCGACGCCGGGGGGAGCAGGGCGAGGTCGGCGGCGAGGTCCGGGTCCGGGTCGAGCACGCGCTTCGCCACCTCGGCGAAGGCGGTGGCCAACCGTTCGTCCGAGGCGTCGACGAGCTCCTGCCGGGCTTCCAGCAGCCCGGCGACGGTGGCCCGGGTCTCCGTCTCCGAACCGGGGCCGTGTCCGTTCGAGCCGTTTCCGCTGCTCGCCCCCTGGGATGCGGAGCTCATCCCGCCAGCGCCTCGTCGAGGG
>DAPKRP010000039.1:0-8725 GCA_031800515.1 Polyangiaceae bacterium LLY-WYZ-14_1
AGGACCACCTTGGACAGGACGGCGCGCACGTTCGGCTCCCGGCTGACCACCCGCCCCCGAACCGTCCGGGCGAAGCCCGCCCCGAAGACGGCGTCCGCCTGGTCGAGGAGACGGTCGGCGTAGGCGCCCGCCGGGACCTCCGGACCCGCGAGGACGATGCGCTCGGCGAGGGTGAGCTGCCGGAGGCTCTCGAGGGGCCGTCCCGCCGGGGTCACCACCACGAGCTCGTTGTCGACCAGCGGCTCGGGCGGACGGACGAGCCCCGCCCGCCGGAGGGCGCCGGTATGGGCCGGGTTGGCGGAGGCGAAGACGTCCGCCCGGACGCCGTGCTCCACCTGGAGCCGAAGCGCCTGGCTGCCGGCGAAGCTCGTCTCCACCCGGGTACCGGGGTGCTCCGCCTCGAAGGCGCGGGCGGCGTCCCCCATCGCCTCCGTCAAGCTCGCCGCCGCCAGGACCAGGAGCCGACCCTGGAGCGTGTCCGGCGCCGCCTCCGGCCCCTGCGCTCCCCGGCTTCCCCCATCGCACCCCCCGAGAGCCCCCACGAAGAGGAGGGCGGCAGCCAGAGGGGCGACGTCCTCGACGGCGGTCCGGCTCATCCCGAGGCCCGTGATACCACGAGAAAAGTCAGCGCTCGTCCCGTCGAATCGCGGTAAGTCGGTGGGCTCATGCCCGTCCGTGATGCTGGAGGTCTTGGCTTCTCCGCGGCTCGTCCCGGTCGCCCCTGGCGGGCCGGGCTCGCCGTGCTGCTCGTCGCCTGCGGCGCGTTCCAGCCCACGTCCACCGCCGCCGCCCAGTGGCAGGGACCCCGGGCGCCGCCCCGGGTGATCGAGGTGGACGGGCGCCGTATCCAGACCGAGCCCCGGGAGGGCCGATTCCGCCCACGGGCCGCCTTCGCTGCCGAGGTGACCACCGCCTTCGGCAATCTCGACGGGGGCACCGGGGTCCCCCCGGGACGGTACGTTCTGGTCTCCCCCGTCTACCGCGGGTTCTACCGGCTCGCCGAGCGCTGGGCGGTCTCGGCGGACTGGGGCTTCGCCGCCGACACGGAGGAAGGCGAGACGACCTGGGGGAACCCGTTCTTCGCCGGGCACTTCCTGACCGACCTCGGGGACGGGACGGCGCGGATCGGTTTCGGGGTCGGCCTGCCCACGGCCAACGGGGAGACGAGCCCGGAAGAAGTGCTGAGCGGACTGCCGGTCACCGCCCGGGCGGGCTACGAGGCCTACCTGTTCCTGCCGGAGACCCTGGCGCTCCTGGTGCCGACCCGGATCGAGACCTTCACCGCGGTGCTCTTCGCCGCCGAGCTGACCGCCGGCGCCATCGTCCCCACCGGGGGCGAGGCCGGGCGGAGCGCCGCCGCCTTCTTCCAGATCGTCGGCGAGCTCGGGGCGGTGGTCGACGACACGGACCTCGGCCTGCGCATCGGGGCCGCGGCGACCGCCGGCGCGGACGCGTCCCTCTTGACCTTCCTCGAGCCCTTCTTCCGGCTGCATCTCGGCGTCCCCTACCTCCAGGGCCGCTTCACCTACGGCATGGACGACCCGGACCAGAGCGTCACGGAGGGCCGCTGGGGCCTGTCCGTCGGCCTCGGCATCGAGCTCGAGTAGGCCGACCGGCGCCCCTCCGGTCTGGAGGCAGATGCGGGCGCCGCGAGGCATGCTCCCCGGGTCATGGCGCGATGGCCCGGCATCGCCGCGGCGGGGGCCTCCATCTTCGCCTGCGGCTGCTACCTGAGCCGAGCACCGGCGGAGGACGACCTTCCCTGCGCGGACGACCCGCCGGCGTGCATCGCGCAGGTCGGGAACGGCTGTAGCGCCTGGCGAGGGCGTCCCGCCAGCTGCGATGCGGGGGGACGTTGGACCTGCCCGGCGGGCAGCGTGGTCGATCCCGGCGGCTCCTTCGACGGGGTGTGTCTGCCCTTCGCCGGCGCCCCGGGGCTGCAACAGGTGGAAGGGGCGCCGGTCCCGATGCCGACGGGAGATGGCCGCTGCGTCTGGGTCTTCGAGCGGGTGGAAGGTGCACCGGACGGCCCCGCGACCACCCGGACGCCTATTGCGCGGGCCCGGCCATCTATCCCCACCTCTTCGACCCCCAGCGGCCGGAGGAGCTCGTCGTGGGTTATGCCGTCGGGACGCTCGCGCCGGACCAGGCCGAGCGCCGCCGCCGGGACCCCCGAGCCTACTGGCCGCGCCTGGTCCGCGTGTCCCTGCCCTGAAGAGAACCCGTGTTCGGGACCCGATGCCGCCGCTCACTTCGCCTTCGGGCGGAAGGCCTTCACCTTGGTCTCGTCGGTGGTGAGGAACGGCCCATCCAGGAGATCGATGCAGTAGGGGATGGCGGGCATCACCGCGTCGAGGCATTCCCGGATCGCTTTGGGCTTACCGGGCAGGTTGACGATGAGGCAGCCCCCCCGGGTGCCCGCGATCTGGCGGGAGAGGATCGCCGTGGGGACCGCCCGCAGGCTGACCTGGCGCATGAGCTCGCCGAAACCGTCGAGGATCTTCTCGCAGACCGCCGCGGTGGCCTCCGGAGTGACGTCCCGGCGTGCGGGGCCGGTGCCGCCCGTGGTCACCACGAGGCAGCAGCCCTCGTCGTCGGCGAGGCTGCGCAGGGCCTGTTCGATCTGGGGCTGTTCGTCCGGGATCAGCCGGGGGACCGCCTCCCAGGGGTTGGTCAGGACCTCGTCGAAGTAGGCCCGCATCGCCGGGCCGCCGAGGTCTTCGTATTCCCCTCGGCTCGCCCGGTCGGAGACGGTGACGAAACCGATCCGCGCCTTCTGCTCTGCCATGGGGCGAGCATGCCGGAGCGACGATCCGATGGCGACCTGCCCCTCCCCGGGGTCGAAGCGGGCCGCGGCCGGCGGCTCGGTGGTTGACGCCCGCCGACCAGGGCTCAGCCACCGGTCATGGGAATCCACGCCCCGGAAGGCGTCGACGCCGACGCCGAGGAAGCCCGCCAGGAAGAGCTCGGAGGACGGCCCAAAGTCGACCTGGCGGACCGCTTCGCCACGCTGATCGTCGTCGACCACGACCGGGCGATCCGTGTCGGCGGGCAACGCCTGATCGTGCCCGACGGCTCCCACCCGGACGCCGTCGCCGAGCACTTTCGGGACACCCTGCTGAGCCGCGCCCGGGAACGGCGGCCGAACGCGACCCCGGACACCTGGGCCGGGCTCGTGACCGCCCTCGAGGACGTCGCCCGGACCCGGGACCGGGCCGACCCGGACACGCTGCGGATGCTGCGCCAGGCGATCGACGGCGCATGAGAGGGTGTTGAGGAGGCCCGCGGGGTCAGGAAGCGTGGTGTCGGAGGTGGCCGTCGTGGAAGGTGGCGACCACCTGGCCGCGGAAGGTGCGGCCCAGGAAGCAGCTGTTCTTCGACTGGCCGTGGAAGCTGTCCGGGGTGACCGTCCAGGTACGCTCCGGGTCGACCAGGGTCAGATGGGCGGGGGCGTTCGGCCCGTGGACCGTCCCGAGCTGCCCTTCCCGCCGCAGCACCCGTGCCGGCCCCGCCGTCATCAGATGAACCGCCCGCCGGGCATCGATGGTGCCGTCGTGGACGAAGGACAGGAGCGCGGCGAAGGCGGTCTCGAGGCCCACCACCCCGAAGGGGGCCTTGGCGAAGCCCTGCGCTTTTTCCGTCGCCGAGTGGGGCGCGTGGTCCGTGGCGACGGCGTCCACGGTGCCGTCCGCCAGAGCGGCTACGAGCGCGCGCCGATCCGCTTCACTCCGGAGGGGCGGGTTCATCTTCGTGTTCGGGTCCCCCCCGGCGCAGGCCTCGTCGGTGAGGAGCAGGTGGTGGGGAGAGGCCTCGCAGGAGACGGGCAGGCCGTCGTCCTTGGCGGCCCGGACCGCCCGCAGGCTCCGCGCCGTGGACGTGTGGAGCACGTGGTAGCGGGCGCCGGTCCGTCGGGCGAGGGCGACGTCCCGTTCGACCATCACGCCTTCCGCGTCCGCGGGCTGCCCGTCGATGCCGAGGCGGCGGCTGGTCGGCCCTTCGGTCATCGGGCGGTGGCCGGTGAGCCCGATGTCTTCGGCGTGCTGCATGAACAGCAGGTCGTGCTCGGCGCACCGGCGGAGGGAGGCTTCCATCACGTCGTCCCGCATGACCGGCATGCCGTCGTCGGTGACGGCGACCGCCCCCGCCTCCCGGAGCGCTCCGTGGTCGGTCAGGTGCTCGCCGTCGAGGTCATGGGTGACCGCCGCCGCCACCAGCACGTCGGCCCCCCGCACCCGACGCGCCTCGTCCATCTCGAAGCGCACCCGTTCCGGCGTGTCGAGGCTGGGCTTGGTGTTCGGCATGACCACCACCGTGGTAATGCCGCCGGCGAAGGCCGCCCGGCTGCCGCTTTCGATCGTTTCCTTGTGCTCGAAGCCCGGCTGGCGGAAGTGCACCTGGATGTCCACCAGCCCGGGGACGGCCCAGAGCCCACGCCCGTCGATCTCCCGCGCCACCTGGGGAAGGGCATCCGGCGGCGGGTCCACCACCACCTTCCCCGGCGAGACCAGCAGGTCCACCACCCGGTCCACCTCTGCGGCGGGGTCGATGAGCCGCGCCCCCCGAATCACCGTCGGCGAGTCCATGCAGCCTTCCTACACGTTGAACCCCGACCCGGCCAAGGTCGCGCCGGCCCCGTCGGTCCGAAGCGCGATCTCGACTGGGTCCTGCCTGTTTCGGGGTCGTCCGGATGCGCCCCCCGGGGGTCTTCCGTTCAGAGGACCCGCCAGGTGCTGCCCGAGGGGCTGTCCATCACCTCGATGTCGAGGGCGGCGAGCTCGTCCCGGATGGCGTCCGCCCGGGCGAAATCCTTGGCCGCTCGGGCCTCCGTACGGGCGGCGAGCTTGGCGTCGACGTCGGCTTCCGTGAGCCCCTTGTGCCGGATGCGGCGCCCCCGGATCCGTCGGAGGAGGGCGTCCGGGTCGTCCCCCCCGACGCCCAGGACGGCGGCCATCTTCTCGTAGCCCCGAGCGATGGCGGCGAGCACGTTGCGCCCGGCCTTTCCCTTTTTCCGGAGCGCGAGGTCGACCACCTCGTTGGCGGCGCTCAGAAAGCCAGCGGTGAGGGCGAGCGCCTCGGGGAAGTCCAGGTCGTCGTCGAGGGCCGCGGAGAGCGCCTCCGGATACCGCGCGATCACCTCCGGCAGCTCGGCCTCGGGGACGAGGCGGGCTTCGGGAAGCCCCGCCAGGCGGACCCGCGTGCGGTAGAGGTATTCCACCCGGCGCTCCGCCTCTTCCAGACTGGGAAAGCCGACGACCTGGCCCGCGTCGTCCTGTTCCCAATCGAAGTTCAGCGGGCTGCGATAGCCGACGGTCAGCACGAACCACCGGAGTGCCTCCGGCTCCACCCGCTCCATGAGCTCCCGGGCGGTGAAGAAGTTGCCCAGGCTCTTCGACATCTTCTCCTTGGCGACTTCGACGAAGCCGTTGTGGACCCAGAGCCGGGAGAAGGGCTGGCCGGTGGCGGCCTCGGATTGGGCGATCTCGTTTTCGTGGTGGGGGAAGACCAGGTCGAGGCCCCCGCCGTGCAGGTCGAAGGTCTCTCCCAGGTGCTTCATGCTCATCGCCGAGCACTCGATGTGCCAGCCGGGGCGCCCCCGGCCCCAGGGGCTCTCCCAGCCGAAGGCGTCGTCCGAGGCGACCCGCTTCCAGAGGGCGAAGTCGGCGGCGTTCCGCTTGCGCTGGGTCTCGTCGGCGCCGGTGCGGCCGCTGGCCCCGGCGGCCAGGTCGGCGAGCTTGCGGTGGCTGAGCTTCCCGTAGTCGGGGAAGGACGCGACGTCGAAGTAGACGTCCCCATCGGCGGCATAGGCGTGGCCGGAGCCGATCAGCCGTTCGATCAGCGCCAGGATCTCGCCGATGTGGTCGCTCACCTTCGGCTCGACGTCGGCCCGGGCGACCCCGAGGCGGGCCATGTCTTCGAAGAAGGCCTCGGTGAACCGCCGGGACAGGGCCAGGGGCTCTTCCCCCCGCTCCTTGGCCCGGACCAGGATCTTGTCGTCGACGTCGGTGATGTTTCGGACGTAGGTGACCTCGATCCCCCGATCCCGGAGGTGGCGCACCAGAACGTCGAACACGGTGTAACAGCGGACGTGCCCCAGGTGGGCGAAGTCGTAGACCGTCGGGCCGCAGACGTAGACCTTCGCTTTGCCGGGCTCCCGGGGCTCGAAGGGGGCTCGCTGACCGGTCAGGGTGTCGAAGAACGCGATGGACATCGGCGGGCCTTCATCCTGCTACACGCGGGGGACGGGCGTCGAACCCGGCCGGCGTGAAACGACGGGCCCGGGGCTCTTGTCAAGACCCAGGTCCTGGGCAAGCCACCCCCGGCGTTGGCGAAGCGGGGCCTTCGACCCCAGAATCGGGGGGCCATGAAGGTCATCGAACACCTGGACCGGGCGTCCCGCCCCCTGATCAGCTTCGAGATCATCCCGCCGAAGCGCGGCGGCGACGTCCACGATCTGATGAAGGTGATCGAGGACCTGCGGGAGTACGAGCCCCCCTTCATCGACATCACCAGCCACGCCGCCGAGCTCGTGTATCTGGAGACGGAGGACGGCATCCAGAAGAAGGTGGTGCGCCGCCGGCCCGGCACCTTGGGTGTCTGCGCCCTGATCCAGAACAAGTACGGCATCGACGCCGTCCCCCACGTGCTGTGCCAGGGCTTCACCCGGGAAGAGACCGAGGACTTCCTGATCGAGCTCCGCTACCTCGGTATCGACAACGTCCTGGCGATCCGGGGGGACGACACGAACTATCACAAGCCCGTCGCCGACGGCCGGAGCGTCAACCGATACGCCTGCGATCTGATCGGGCAAATCCGGGACATGAACGAAGGCCGCTACCTCTTCGACCCCTTGGATAGCCACCCGACGGACTTCTGCGTCGGCGCGTCCTGCTACCCGGAAAAGCATTTCGAGTCCCCGAACCTGGAAAGCGACATCCGCCGGGTCAAAGAAAAAATCGATCAGGGCGCGGAGTATCTGGTCACCCAGATGTTCTTCGACAATCGACACTACTTCGACTACGTCGACAAGCTCCGGGCCGCGGGGGTCGATGTTCCGGTGATTCCCGGTCTCAAGATCCTGACGACGAAGAAGCACCTGACCAGCATCCCCCGGGTCTTTCACTGCGACATCCCGCGGGTCTTCTCCGACGAGCTGGAAGCGGCCAAGCCCGAGCACGTGATGGATGTCGGCGTCGCCTGGGCGCTCCAACAGACCCGGGAGCTCTTGGACCGGGGCGTCCCCGCCGTCCACTTCTACATCATGCAATCCAGCAAGGCGATACGCCGCCTCCTCGGCCAGCTCGACCTCTGACGACCCCGGTCCTCCCGGCCTGCTAGATCCGGCGGCGTGACGTCGGAACTGGTGGATGCGCTTCCCGCGCCGCTGACGGTGGCCCTCGCGGGGCTCGCCCTCTGGCAGTGGCTGGGGCTGGTCTTGGCGGTGTTGGCCGGCTGGCTCGTCGGGGTGGTGCTGGCGGACCTGGGGCTTCGGGCCGTCGCTGGGCTGACCGCTCGGACGGCGACACGCTGGGACGACCGCGTGGTAGCGGCGGCCCGGGGGCCGGTGCGGATGTTCCTGGCGCTCCTGGCGTTCCGGGCGCTGTCCGAATCCCTCCGGCTCTCCGAGGGGCCGGAGGACGCGCTCCACGCCGTGATCCAGACGGCCGCCATCGTGGCCGCCGCCTGGGCCGTGGTGCGAGGGGTGGGGCTCGCCGCCGCCGTCCTCGAGAGCCGGCTGACCGGGGTCACCGACGGCACCCCGGAGGCCGCCGCCCGCGCCCGAGGGATCCGCACCCAGGTGCGGGTCCTTCGGCTGGTGGTGGACGTCGTGGTGATCGTGATCGCCGGCGCCCTCGTCCTCTTACAGTTCGAGGTGGTGCGCAGCGTCGGGGCGTCCCTGCTGGCCAGCGCCGGCATCGCGGGCATCGTGGTCGGCCTGGCCGCCCAGAAGACGATCGCGAGCATCCTCGCCGGGCTCCAACTGTCCCTGACCCAGCCCGTGCGGATCGGCGACACGGTGATCGTGGAAGGAGAATGGGGGACAGTCGAAGAGATCACCCTGACCTACATCACGGTCTTGGTCTGGGACCAGCGGCGGCTGGTCGTCCCGATCACCCGGTTTCTGGACCAGCCGTTCCAGAACTGGACGAAGAAGAATCCCGAGCTCCTGGGGACGATCTTCTTCCACGCGGATTACCGCCTGCCCGTCGACGATGCCCGGGCGGCCCTGGATCGGATCCTGGAAGGCAATCCGAAGTGGGACGGCCGGGTGAAGAGCGTGTTGGTCACCGACGTGACGGAGCGGACCATCCAGGTGCGGGCGCTCATCAGCGCCAAGAACGCCGGCGACCAGTGGGACCTCCGGTGCGAGGTCCGGGAGAAGATGGTCGCCTGGCTGAGGGACCATGAAGAGGGCATCTATCTGCCCCGGACCCGCTTCGAGGCTGACGCGGACGGTCAGGAAGACGTCGCGCCGGCCGCCGAGGCGTGATCCCGGCGGGTTCGGGTCCCCGGCACTCCGGCGGGGCCCAGCCGCGGGCGGCTTCGGTCCTTGGACAGCCCGGGGCATCGACCTTCGCGGGCCGAGCCCCTATGGTCGGCGGCGAGATGGACCGCTCGATCCGACGCATGCTTCGCCGAGCCGGGCTCGGCCCCCTCTCCCTGATCGTGCTCACGGTGGCGTTGGGCGTCGCCGGCGGCTGTGATCGAGACGGCGGGGAGGACGGCC